>JBBSYK010000068.1:0-5252 GCA_038045285.1 Nanobdellota archaeon
ACAAGCAATCCTTATCAAGGATTGCTGAATCTACTTCAGATGCCTAAGTAGATACCAGAAATCGAAGCATTTATATAATATCAGTTGATATGATTAATATAAAGAAACCAATTAAATTAACCCAGTTGGGAAAAAGAGGCAGAAAATGACAGAACAAGAAGGAAGATTAATAAAACAAAATGGAAACACAAATGAATTTGCAAGATCGCCAACGCTTCAGACTGTGCTTATGGTCGAGAAGTTTATTGATAAGCATAGCAGAGAATACAAAAAAACAGAATTATTCAAAAGCCTACCAAGAAAAGTTATGTGGCAAACATTTCAGGTGATAATGGAATATTTAGAAAGCATACATAAAATCGGATATGATTCAGAAGGATTTGTTGTTTATATTTGGAATCCTGCTTTCTATGAAAAAGTAAAAAATAGACCAGAAATAAAAATATGAAATCAGATAGGGTGGTGTTTGTAGATGAAGAACTTGAAAAAACCTTCAATGAACTGCCAGAATCAGACCCAATTAAAAGAGGAATTATTCGAGCAATTGGAAACATTAAAGAAAATGCCTTTGTTGGCAGAAATGTGAAGAAAGAACTTATTCCTAAAAATTTAATTGATAAATATAATTTAAACAATCTTTGGATTTATGATTTACCAAATGGCTGGAGATTATTATATTCTATAACAGGAAACGAAATTGAGATAATTGCAGCCATTTTAGATTGGATGGATCACAAAGATTATGAGAGATTATTTGGGTTTTAACATTTGCTTTTTATTCTATCAATGCCAATAATAATAACTTTCCAGCATAAATTCAACTAATTTTATCACTCGAGTATTAACGATTGCTATAAATAAATTATAAATTCTTAGATTTAGAAAAGATTATTAAACTTTTAAATCGAAAATTAAATAATCATCATTGGTCTTTTTTCATCTTTTTCTTCATCAAAATCTGCAATTAGGCCTTCTGTTGTAATTACCATTCCAGCAATTGAAGCAGCAGACTGAATAGCATTTCTGACAACTTTCGTAGGATCAATTACACCTGCAATAACTAGATCCTCAAATTTATCAGATTTTGCGTTGTATCCTAAGGTTTTTCCTTTATCCTTTAGATAAGCAAGAACTTCTGATCCATCTTTTCCAGCATTAACTGCAATTTGCCTTATAGGCCCATCTAAAGCCTTAATAACTATTTTTACCCCAATTCCCTGATCTCCATTCATTTTCAGATTTTCTAATTCTTTAATTGCTTGCAATAACGCAACTCCTCCTCCAACAACAACACCTTCCTCAACTGCTGCCTTTGTAGCATGCAGCGCATCATCTATTCTTGTCTTTTTTTCTTTCAACTCTGTCTCAGTTGGAGCACCGACATTAATAACAGCAACTCCTCCACTTAATTTTCCTAACCTTTTCTGCATATCTTCCTTCCTGTAATCGCTTTCTTCTTCCTTCATTTGAGCCTCAATAAAATTAATTCTTTTTTCAATATTCTTTTTATCTCCCTTTCCTTCTATAATAACTGTATTTTCTTTACCAACTTTAACTTTCTTTGCAGAACCAAGTTCATTTAATGTAATTTCTTCTAATTTATCATCCTTATCCTTGCTTATGACCTTTCCTCCAGTTAAAACTGCAATATCTTCTAAAATATCTCTTTTTTCATCTCCAAAACCAGGAGCTTTTATCGCACACACTTTAATTGTTCCTCTTAAGAGGTTCAATACAAGCATCGTTAACGCCTCTCCTTCAATATCTTCCGCAATTAATATCAGAGGTTTTCCTTCTTGTGCAACAAGTTCAAGTATAGATACAATATCTTTAACACTTGAAATAGAACGATCAGTAATAAGAATATAAGGATCTTCAAATGATGCTTCCATCTTTTCAGGATTAGTCATCATATAAGGGGATAAATACCCCTTATCAAATTGCATTCCTTCAACTAGTTCAAGAAAAGTATCTATTGTTTTTGATTCTTCAACGGTTATTACTCCTCGGCTGCCAACTTTCTCCATTGCTTCCGCAATTAAATTGCCAATTCTTTCATCGTTATTTGCAGATATTGTTGCAACCTGTGCAATTTTTTTCTTATCATTTACATTAGATGATTGAGACTTTAAAAAATTCACAATTTTTTCTGTTGCTAATTCTATTCCAAATTTCATTTCAACAGGGTTTGCACCAGCAGCAATATTCTTCAAACCCTCAGAAATTATAAGCTGTGCAAGTAGTGTAGCTGTTGTGGTTCCATCCCCTGCTTTATCTTGGGTTTGTGATGCAACTTCTTTCATTAATTTTGCACCCATATTTTCAAACTTATCTTTTAATTCAATTTCTTTTGCAATTGTTACACCATCATTGCTAACTAACGGAGATCCAGTTCTATCTAAAATAATAGTTCTTCCTTTAGGACCAAGGGTAACTTTTACGGTATTTGCAACTTTATCAATTCCTTTTAATAGGGACTGCCTTGCATCCTCGCTGAATATAATTTGTTTGCTTGTCATTTTATAATATCCTCTCCTCTCTTTCTATCATTTTTAAACGTGAAAAGTATTCTTTTTCATCTGCTAAAGAATATACTCTAGTTTCATATTTACTGAAATCTAAAAAGGGCTCCCGCAAGATAGCATCTGTTTTATTTCCGGTTAAGGAAACAATTAGGTCTCTATTGGGAACATCAACTGAAAATTCTAAATTCCCATCCCGCACGTTCGTGCAAGCAGCAATGCCTAAATGTTCTAATAAAACTAACTTTCCCGATGTTACTTTTTCCAAATCACTAAGAGTCCTTATATAGACAAACCCACAATCATCTTCCTTTAGTCGATTCTCATTCAATTTCGTTGTCATGATTTTACTCTTCCACCTTCGCAACTATATCTTCAAATTTAATTATCAAATGTTTTTCTCCATCAATCTCAATGTCTTCAGAGCTGTATCCTCCATAAATGACTTTTTCACCTTTATTCAATGGAAGGACTTTTCCATTCTTATCTGTTCCAACATCTACAACAAGACCTTCTTTCTTCTCTGAAGAGGATTTTGGCAAATATAATCCAGACTTAGTTCTTTCTTCACTGCTCTTAACTTGTTTTATTAATATTCTCTCTCCAAGAGGTTTTATTTTCATTTTTTGTCAATTTCAATTCATTATTTATTTAATTAAAGATTATAATTTTTCCTATGTAATTTCTGCATTTTTTAAGGTATTTAAACATTTAGGCACTTTTTTATATCATGGCTCTAAAGCACAAATATAATAAGCATAAGAAAAAGAAAACTATAGCATCGGTCTCGAATAATTGAACGCGGACACCGATGCTATATTCGGGGAACATAAAAGCAATGTTCAATTATTTATGTTCCACGTTATAATTAAAAGAATTTATCCCTTTACTACAGCTATTGGTCTTAAACGTGCAACTAACTGTCCAATACCTAACTCATGAGAAACGCGCGCCACTTCGTTTACATCTTTATATGCTTTCGGGGCCTCCTCTAATGCGCCTTTTCTGCTTCCAGTTTTAAGCATTACACCATATAACGCAAGCTCTTTTTCGACTTCTTCTATTTTAAAATTTTTTATTGCGTAACTTCTCGAGAGAATCCTTCCAGCCCCATGCGCAGTGCTTCCGAAAGAAATTTCTTCAGCTTTTTTTGTTCCGACAAGGACATATGAAAATGTGCCCATACTTCCCGGAATAAATATAGGGCATCCAAATTCTCTATATGCAATGGGGATTTCTTTTCTTCCCGGTCCGAACGATCTAGTCGCTCCTTTTCTATGCACACAAAGAGTCATTTTATTTCCATTAACTTTATGCTCTTCAAACTTAGCAATATTATGAGCTATGTCATAAACAATTTTAAGATCTGATTTTGAAAAGAATTTTTGGAAAACCTTTCTTACTTGATATGTAATTAACTGTCTATTTACAAAAGCAAAATTAGCTGCAGAAGCCATAGCAGCTTGATAATCTTTTCCTAATGAAGAATTTATAGGAGCAAATGCTAATTGCCTATCGGGAAGATTCTTAAAACCATATTCATTTTCCATTTTCATTATGTAATCAGAAGCTATTTGATGACCTAATCCTCGAGATCCAGAATGAATCATTACTACTATTTGGCCTTTTTCCATTATACCAAATATTCCGGCAATTTTTTCATCATAAATAGTTTCAATTTCTTGTATTTCCAGAAAGTGATTTCCAGATCCTAATGATCCAAGTTGCGATCTACCTCTAGATTTTGCCTTTTGTGATACTTTAGATGCATCTGCACCAATTATACATCCATTATCCTCAATATGATTAATATCCTCGCTAGTTGCATATTCTTTCTCAACTGCCCATTTTACACCTTCATTCAACACTCTATCAATTTCTTTATTATCAAGAGAAAATTCACTTTCCTTTCCTACACCAGAAGGTATATCTCTAAATAATTGATTTAAAATTTCTTTTCTTTTCTGAAAAAATTCTTCTTTTTTAAGATTTGAGGAAAGAAGGCGGACGCCGCAGTTAATATCAAATCCAACTCCGCCGGGGGAAATAACTCCTTTTTCTAAATCAAAGGCCGCAACACCGCCAATAGAAAATCCATAACCTTGATGAGCATCACTCATAGCAATACTTTTATCAACAATTCCAGGTAATTGTGCGACATTTTTTACCTGCTCTAATGTTTTTCCATCTTTTTTTATACTTTCCATTAATAAATCTGAAGCAAATATTACTCCAGGTACATTCATTTTTCCTTCTTTTTCAAGCTCCCAGATATTCTCAGCAATTTTCTTTAATACCATAAAATTAAGAGGAAATAGAGTTTATTAAATTAGTGCTTGTGTAAAGTAACCTCATAATTTAAAATATTATATTCTACAGAGAGCTTCGAATAACCCTTATTTTCAAATGGTTTTCAAAGCGATTCTTAGAGGATTTTTGGGGTTTTTCAAAATCCTCTATACTATGAAAGCAAGATAATTAACCTCTCCAGATAATATTATAAAGAATAATTTTAAATTATTTTTCTAAAGGTCAATAGATTTATTGAAACCTCAAGATTTGTATTTGCGCAATCCCCCTATTTCAGTTCGAGGGTTCTTGTCATATTAATGTCTATTCTTTACACAACAGCTTTTCTTAAAAAATATTCTAAAAATTTAATAATGAATACATAGATTTAATGCCGCAAGAATTCCACCAGTCTCGGACTGGTGGTGTAAAAGAATAAAT
>JBBSYK010000069.1:0-3210 GCA_038045285.1 Nanobdellota archaeon
ATATCAATTATTAAATTTTATTAAAATTGCATCTGCCGATAACTAAAGAGTATCTGGTAAAACTAACATTTATAAAGATGCGCATTTTAATAAAGTAATGAAAATAAAAAAGTATGGTATGACAACAATGTTTGTTTTTATATCTATATTAATTATTCTGAATGGAGTAATCGCCCAAGATGATTCAGTTTCTCTCCCAGGAAAAGCAGTAGATTTTCTTAAATGCAAGATTGATTTTACCATCGCAAATATTAACTCATTATCATCAGTTGGTGCAAATTTGTCATCCTTTTCAACAATTCTAGAAGCAGATAATGTTCAATTAGAAACTCTCGCAATTTCAGGAAATATTAGTGCATATAGAGAGTATGTAAAAAACACACTAGAGCCTAATTTTAAGAAAACAAGAGAAGCAGTAAATCAATGGAGAAAAGACAATTATAAAAATTTAACAAAAGAGCAAAAATCTAGTCTCAAATCAAGCTACCAAGATGCTAAAAAAACATTCGATGATTGCCACAAAAAAGGTTTAATAGATCATGGAACACAGAGGGTTGAATTATTTAATAAAATCCTTGAACAATATAAAGAAAGAGCAAACAAACTGGCTGCCAAAGGCATAGATACAACTGCAATGAATAAAATTCTCGAAGATGCAAAAACTCAAATTGTAGAGCCTCTGCAAAATGGATTAGCAGACGCAAATGACTCACAAGCAATAAAGAATGTACTTCGCAAATATTGCTTATTTAATGGCTGTAAAAATGGTGTCAATTTTCATCTCGCATCGAGATTTGAATTAGAAAGATTAAAAGCAACTTTAGCTTACATAAAAACTAAATTAAATGACACTGAATTGGCTTCTAAAATTACAGAAGCAGAAACCAATTTAAACTCTGCAAAAGGTTTACTAAATGAAGGCGGATTAGCAAATAATAATGATAACGGAAGACAAGTATTTAATAAAATCAGAACGTCATTTGAAACCCTAAAGAAAATAAATAAAAATTCAAGAGAAGTTAAAAAGGAGAAAAACAATAAATGAATAAGAAAGTAATTATATGGGTTGTAGTAATAGCAATAGTTTTGTTAATTATATTTGGCCTTCCAGGTGGAAAGAAAAAGGATGATAACTCAGGAACTAAAAATGAAAAAAATAATGCTCCAATTTCAAACACCAGCATCGTTAATGCAGGATCTGAAGCAACTGATGGAAGTACAATTATCGGAGAGGATGTTTTGACTTTTGATGGAACCCAAGAAACTGACGATTCTGTTATATTATCAGATGAGGCCATTATCACCGAACCTTCAGAGTGATATTCCAGCACCATTCTATTTTTGATTTTTATTATTATATTCTTTCGTTAATAAATTCATTTAATCTGGAAATTGTTTCATCAAATCTTTCTTTTGCTGAAAAATATTCTTTAAGTAGTTCTGGAGCAGTATTCTTATATCTTGTCCCGCTGGTTATAATAAAATCTCTTATTGAATCGCTGTTATCTCTTATTCTTTCTCTATACTCTTTATTTCTATAAGAGACTTGTTCTCTATCTCGAAACAATTCCAAAGCATCTAGATAAAAAGGATTTTCATCAATGTAACGCTCTATCTCTTCAATATGAAAAAAGAGGATATCGGATTGTTCTCTCAAATATTTCTCATCTCTTACTGCTATTTCCTGCAATTGCCTTTCATTATGCACTCTATAAATATTAGAGAGTGGATTGTTTTTTATCTTTTGCAAAATAAATCTCATTAACAATTTTAGACTCATAATAATCTTTCAAGAATCAGGATATTTAAAGGATATTGTGATATTTTTCAAAAAAGCGAGCAGGAAGACAACATATTATTCAGAAACAATATTTCTGATTTTCAGAGGAACTCTTTCTTTCTTAAGCAAGTTATAAATATCTTTATAATTAACAATTCCTACTAATATAGAATTAGAAATTTTTTCAGCATTTACTTTTTTAATAAGTCCTTTTTGTTCATAAACCTTTTTTCCTTTCTTTAATTTATATCCCAAAAGGCACCTTAATATTCGCATTTTATCTTTTTGCTTAAATTTTGATAAGTCATACTCTATCAAAGCAAATTTTTTTCCAGGTTTTATCGGCGTTTCGTACTTTCCAAAAAGCAAAATTCCATAAGAACTAATTTCTCTTCTCAATTCCACCCATTTCTCCAAAGAGACATCATCAACAATAGGAACAACAGAATTACTCATTCCTTTAAGTTTCCAGCTTTTTTCTATTTTTATTTCAAATTCTCGAAGGGCTTCTTTTGTAAATCGCTCAACTTCTTCTTTATCATCTATTTTTACATCAATAAAGAGGTCAATATCAGAATCTTTCCTCTCATTTCCGCGGGCGAAGCTTCCAAATAATATTACTGTTCTAATTTTTTCTTTATCTTTCAATTTATCAAACAATATAGAAAGAAAATCATAAATATAAGATATCATTTTTGTTCTTCCTCCAAAATACTTTTTAACTTGAACATGAGAGATATCGCTTCATTCACTTCTTTAGCCTCTTTTTCTCCCTCATAGCAGAGTCTATTTCTTAATTCCTCAATTCTTACTAAAATATCTAAAATTTCTTTTTTCTTTGGAAATTCATAAAAAAAAGTACTTTCTGCTCTTTTTTGAGAGACA
This sequence comes from Nanobdellota archaeon, assembly GCA_038045285.1. Lineage (GTDB taxonomy): Archaea > Nanobdellota > Nanobdellia > Pacearchaeales > GW2011-AR1 > VGKP01. The sequence continues at coordinate 2,666 of JBBSYK010000069.1, forward strand.
AAAAATGAGTGATTTATATTAAAACCTGGTTCTATAAGATTATTTTTATGTAAAAATATAGCAAAAAGATTTGTAGCAGCTTCTGAAATAGCAAATCCTAATATTTTCTGCCTTTTAGCAACTAAATTTAAGCGAATTTTCTCTTCTATATCTTCAATAAATTCTTTTACAGTTTTCTCATGCTCTTCTATCGATGGCATTCTTCTAATATACTTCCAATGTTTAAATATCTTTCTGTTATTCGTAACATATTATATGTGATTAATAACATAAAATATATTATTTGTAACATACAAAATCTGAGATAAATGGTTTTAGTTTCTAAAGATTCGAGAATTGATTTAGTATTTTTTCCTTTGGATTAAACTCCAAATGAAATAAATAAAGACGATTGTTGCTATAACTATAATAATTACCAATGCCCTGTTAATTGACAAAACAAGTCATGCATATGGGTTGGTCGAAACTATTTTTTGATATTCTCTTGTTCCTTGGCTTCGCCCAAATTTTATTTCGTGCATATCTTAAACCCCAACAAACCACCA
>JBBSYK010000070.1:0-2048 GCA_038045285.1 Nanobdellota archaeon
AATATTTTTACTATTGATTTTTTGAGATTATTTTAATTTTATTACAGCCTGTCGATATATAAAAATGTATCTTTGATATATCTAACGAAAAAATACACCTCTCGGATAATTAATGTATGTTTCTTAAAGAATTTAATTAAAATGGTTGTGTCTAAAATATAGATGATTGGAGATGCTATTATTTACTTTATCTTAACATTTAAAAAGCTCTTCGTATAAAATAATATTATGGTATTCGAAAATGGTTTAGAAAAGGATAGTATTTTTGTGGAGGTATTTGGAAACAGCCCAATGATAAACGTTCTGGACTTTCTTATTACCTTTGCAGATTTTGATTATCCTTTAACAGAGATAGCTAAGAATTCTGGAATAAGTTATTCTACTTTACAAACATTCTGGCATAAGTTAGTAGAAAACAAGATTGTTATTAAAACAAGACGCGTTGGAAAGTCTGATCTTTATAAGTTAAACACGGCAAATCCAGCAGTTAAACAACTCATCAAGCTAGACTGGAATCTTACCAAAGGTACAAGCATTAAACAAGAGCTAGTTGCTTAAACTAATCATCATTTAAACAATATCAAAACTAACTGATTGCCCAGCAGTATTACCTGCGTCATCTGTTACTTGGATATCAATTTCATGATGGCCAAGAGAAAAGGTTTGCACTTTTTTACATATTCCTTTGCTTAAAGAGGTACAAAGAGTTTTCCATACAGGGATTGAAGTTGAATTGTCTATATATTCTGCTACCTTGAAATTTGATTCGGTGATATTTAATGTAAATGCTACTGTTCTGCCCTTAATTGTCCGTTCCAGAGAGTTTATTATTGGAGGAGAAGTATCAATATTAAGATTTATTGTTCTGGAGACGAACGAATTTCCTGCTATATCTGTTAAATTAAAGAAGTATTGTATTGTTTCAGAATCATATTCCTCAACATTTACATATCTAGAACATTTATATTTAGTTTTATCTTTCAAATCTTGAACACAATCTGAATTTATGTTGAATAGAAGTGATTTTCTACCAGAAATATCGTTTCCATAATAGAATATTAAAGAGGCTGGATTTACTTCCTTAAATTCCAAATAGAAATCAGAAGCAGCAAAACCGCCTGAAGGAGCGGTTTTTGAAATTCTTGGCTTCTGGCTGTCAATCATAAAGCTTAGATTGAAATATGCTGTATTGCCAAACAAATCTCTAGTTCTGAATGTTAAATTATTATTTCCTTCTCTGAAACTTCTTTTTCCGTTATGAGATGTGCATTTAGTACAAATTGGAGACCATCGTCCTCTTGAATCAGGGTATGCATAAGAAATTGAGACAATTTCATCTGCTTCAAGAGATAAAAAGAGAGCTTTTGAATTGTAAACTTTTCCTTCTTTTGGATTTAGTATTGTTAAAACAGAAGGCTGTTGATCAACACTTCCGTCTATATATGTACAAGACAAGCCAAGTGCATTACATTTATTCGGACTAGCAGGCCCATATGCACCATTTGGGCAAATACTCGCACAGATATTACAGGATGTTGAAGTACAAGTATAATCTCTTATTCCTGGATTGCATTCTGAAAATTTAACTTTGCCTCCTTTTCCTAGGCAGAGAAGATTGTAAGTTGCAGCGCTCACTGCTGTTAGAGAAAGAGATAAAATAATTAATGTTAATAACATCACAGATATAATCAATAATATGCTCTTTAATGTTTTATATCTCTTATCTTTTGTGCTATATTTCATTTTTCCTCTTGTCTCTGTTAATCAATATTTATTTCTGTCTATTATCAAATATGCGGCGACTTGCGCCGCATACATAAACATTCATTTAAATTAAATAAAAAACCAAAAAAATAAAAATAAAAAATTGAGTTTTTAGATTGCTTCTCCCCAGAAGAATATACTACCTGTGTCGAAGTCTCCGTTACATGGTTCTGGCAAGCTTAACTTGAAAGTTAAGGCCATTTCAGCACCTGGTGTTAAGACGTTTGCTTTGTATCCAAATCCTGGAACAAAGTCTCCGCCATCCTGAAGGATTTCAAATCCAT
>JBBSYK010000070.1:2148-3588 GCA_038045285.1 Nanobdellota archaeon
ACTGTTGCATAGACATCTATGTTCTGATCAATCTTGTTTTTATCCATGACAAGAACTTTCCAGGAGATTTGCTCTCCTTCAAAAGCATAGTTGCTAAATCTTTCAACTAATGTTTGTCCATCGTTTGATGTTCTCCATGGCTCAGTTGCATCATCATAAACAACACGATGATCGCACATCCAAACTCTTGGAGCAAATTTCTCCACTGTTATGTCTGGTGTAATACCTGTTCCTACTTCAACAGCAAGAACGCCCGGTATTAGTGAGACTACAGAAAGAACCAATAAACTCAACACAAGAGTTGTGTATAAAGTTCTCATTTTAATGACCTCCTTTCAATTAATGAATATGAAAAGAAAATTTTCTTTTGTGTGATGTAATTACCAAGTGAGGTCTCTTTTTTTACTGCTAACATAATCAAGTTCATTTCGCTAGATATTTAAACACTATTATAATTTGTGACAATATTTTTGTTATTACTTTATTTTAATTAAATAATCGAAGGAAAATTGATTTTTTGCATCTGTCGTCCTGATTTTTTTGTTTTAAATATTGTTTTTTTAAAAATAAAAAAATTAACCTTCATTTCTAGTGGAAATGTTAATCTTATATAAATTTCGATTGAATAATGTTTACAATAATTAAAATGAACTTTTAATTGAAAATTATACATCTAAAATTTTACTTAGACTGTTGGATATGAACAATGTTAAAGCTTAAATAATATGAAGTCCGCTTAAAGAAATGGAAGAAATGAAAAAAAAAGGTCAGGAAATTATAGCTATTATTTTCCTTTTTATAATAGCTCTTGGTATCTTTATATTTATATTTGTAATATATAAAAGTGGAAGCAGTGTGGACAAAGATAATATTAATGATAGCACTATTAAAGGAGAGTTATGTATTAATGATGCAGAATGCGTTCCAGCCTCTTGCTGTCATGCAACAAGCTGTGTATCTGTTAAAAACAAGCCAGACTGCTTAGGTATTTTTTGCACTGCCTCGTGTGAGCCTGGAACACTTGATTGCGGGCAGAGATCATGCAAGTGCATAGATAGTAAGTGTAAAGTGGAATTAAAATAATATTTTAAAATAAATCAGGGAATAACTAAGAGAAAAAAGATGAACAAGAAAGAAATTTTGAGACCTCAAGATTTGTATTTGCGCAACCACCCTACTTCAGTTCGAGGGCAAGCAAATCAAATCTTGATGGTGCTCAAGAACCAGAACACATCCCGGACTTTAGTCCGAGGGTTCTTGACATTGCTAAACAAAGCAAGATACTATCATAATTACAGCTGTGAAGAAGAAAAAGCAATTAAAATCTGCAATAGTATTCTAAAGAAATATCCTGAAAATCGAGATGCTCTCCTTATTAAAGCAGGCTCTCTTGACTGTCTTGGCAGAGAAAAAGAGTCATTTCAGTTAGTCTCTGAAATT
>JBBSYK010000071.1:0-4815 GCA_038045285.1 Nanobdellota archaeon
CGACGGTGTTTTTAGCTATTTCGGTTTACTACTTGAGATAACTTGTAAACTTGGGTTATATTTACAAGTTAAGAAATAACAACCTATTGTAACTTATTAATAGTAAAAATAGAAAGATTTAAATAGTTCTTATTCTTGTGTAAATTATGAGATTATTAGATAAATTAAAGATAGCAGGAATGACTGGAAGCTTAGCTCTTTTATCAGCTTGCGAAACAGGAACTCAATCTTTTACTGTTCAAAATCCTCCTTCTCAAAGCTATACTTCTCAACCTAAGACTTTATACAATGTATTAGGCAAAGTAATGTCTGATGGAAACATGGTTTATGAATTTCCCAGAATTAAAGATTTACAAGATAGAATAAAAAGATCTTATTGGCGGGAAATTCCTGAAGTAATGAAACAGCATGCTGTTAATGGAGAAGTTCCAGATATTCATTATCTGATAGGGTACCCTAATGGTTCTGGGAGAATTGTTTTTTATGAGGATGAAAAGTAAAAAATAACTAAAGATGACATTAATTAATAAACTAAAAGTTGCAGGAACAATAGGAATAACTGCTTTAGTCGCAGGTTGCGGCACAGTAGGACTCGATGGTAGAACGGACGGCGAGAGAATTATGGATGGTTTTACTGAATCTTTTATCGGCGGTGGCGGATTATTTAGAGCGAACGAGCAAATTGAAGCTTCTAAGGGAAATTACGAGAAAGCAGCTGGATGGGGCGCCCTTGGAAATGCAGCTGAAGCCAATTACGACAGACAAACACAAATAGAAGTAGCAAGAGAAGGAAGAACACAGGTGAATGTTAATATAGGAACATCTCAATCAAATGATTATATAGTTGTAGGAGACAAAAAAATTTATGGTCAAAAGCAGCCAGACGGAACAACATATTATCCAGTGCCTCAAGATCCAGAGAGCCAGCGAATAATACAAGAAAGAATTCGCCAGATCGGATCCGCTGCAGCCCCTATTCGAGAAGCACCTGCACGGGTAACAGAATATACTCAAACGCCAAGCGAAAATCAGTCTAATCCATTTAGTAGAGTTTTTTCTGATTTTGATAATAATAAAAAAATGAAAATTTTATATTGGGTCGATCAAAATCAAAATGACACGTTGAATGGTCAGATTGAGAATCTTGTAGAATATGATAAAGATTGTCTTGGCAAAAATTCCGTAATCTTGCCAACTTTTAATGAATCTTTTTTTGGAGGAGAACACATTACTTATAAGCTAAAAGATGAAAAAGGAAATTATATTGCTAAATCAAGACCTAAATTAATAGAAAAAGAAAAAAGACCCGGCGTAAATCAAATTACGTGGGCATTTCATAGTATATTGCCAATAAGAGATTTAAAAGAAGCTCTTGAGAAGGAAAATATGTTGGATGATTCACATCTAAAAAAATACCTTTTTGAGATTTACGTGGGAGAAGAAAAATTACCAGTTGAGACAAAGATAATAGTTATTGATTTTGATAGAAATAACTGAAGAAAAATAAGGAATTAATCTCAGATCCTATAAGAAGAATGTTTATAAATAATATTATTCTTTAAAAGGCATGTACAAAAAGAGGAAAAAGAGTTTTATATTGTTCGGAGCACTTTTGCAGATATTTTTGCTTTTAAGCACGAGTTTTGCATTTGCTTTTCTTATTTCTAAAGAAGTTGGGGTTGTGAGTGCTATTAATGATCCAAATGCGCAAAAAGATCAACCAACTTTAGACATTAGAGATACCCCCTCTGAACCTGAACAACAGATTGGTGACAATGTAGGATCCATTCCTCCAGATGAATCTAAAAAAGGTGTTCAAGATTTTAGTTCTGAACCTTATGACGGTAAAGTTCCCCAGCCACCAGTTCCAGACTCTTCCTTGGATAAATCACTTTCTAACACTTTCATTCCTTCACAAAGTTCTACTTTAACTACAGGTTTAACTTATCAAAAAATTGTCGGAGGTTCATTTAAGGAGGCAGTTATCGGAGGAAAACAAGTTAGTAATATAGATGGAATTAGAATACATGCAGATAGAAGTTTCGATGGTCTAAGCAAAGGGTCGATAGTGGCTAAAGGAGGAACTCCAGAAGAATTAGCGAATATACAAAGAGATATAAGCGCCAGTGGAGCATCTTTGCAGAAAGCATATGCAGGTTACGAACCCTACAAAGGTCCAATGGGTCTTTTTGGAAATGGAATTGGGAATCCGTTACTGGGACATTTGGCTCAAGGATTATTTTGGTCTGTTACTGTTGTCGGAGTAATTCAAGTTATTGGAGGATTAGCAGGATTAGATTCCGATACAACTAAAGCATTAAGTATATCAGCATTTGCAGGCATCATGGCTGGTAAGGCAGTTACAGGAGCAATTAAAAGTGAATATCTAAATAGCTTAATTTCTTCCAATGGAAAATTTTTAGGAATTTTTAAAACTGCTGGAGGAGCTGGCTTAGCCACTGGCTTACTTGTCGCCGCCGCAGTCTTCATCCTAACATACAAGACAACGAAGAAGAAAATGGTGACATTCCAATGCATGCCGTTTGAGCCGGCGCTTGGAGGGGCAAAATGCGAGGAATGCAATAAAGATTCTTTCAGGCCATGTTCAGAGTACAGATGTAAAGCACTTGGACAAGCATGTCAGCTTCTTAATCCAGGAACAAAAGAAGAGAAATGCGCGTGGGTTAGTCCAAAAGATGTTACAAGTCCAACAATTACGCCTTGGCCAGACGCACTCAAACCAATTAATTATAATCTGAAGTATATTTCAGATACAAGCATCAGACCTCCAGCACTAGGAGTTAAAATTGTTTCAGGAGCATCTGGTTGTCTTCCTGCATTTACACCATTAGAATTCGGTCTTACAACGAATGAGCCAAGTCAATGCAAGATAGATTATAATCACACAGGTAAATTAGATGAAATGCAATATTATTTCGGCGGGAGCAATTATTTCTTATACAATCATACTCAACAAATGAGATTGCCTGGTCCCAATACTGGAACAACAGGAGATTTAACGCCAGAGTTAGCAAATGACGGAACATTTGCCCTCTATGTAAGATGCAGAGACGCCAATGGAAATGAAAACGTTGATGAATATGCAGTAAGTTTCTGTGTAGATAAAGGTCCAGACACAACTCCTCCTCTTATAGAAGGTTTTTCAATTCCATCAGGAAGCCCTATAACCTATAATCAAGATAATACTCCAATAGATGTTTATGTGAACGAACCTGCAGATTGCAAATGGAGCAGAGAAACAAAAGCATACAGCGATATGGAAAACTCTATGCAATGTGCATCAGAAAGCTTCCAAGTAAACGCAAATCTAGTTTATACCTGTTCCGGTAATTTAACAGGAATAAAAAATAAAGAAGAAAACAAGTTTTACTTTAGATGCAAGGATAAAGCAAATAATGAAAACGTAGCCAGCGAAGAACTTATTCTAAAAGGCAGCCAGCCTCTTAATATCTTATCATCAAGACCTAACGAGACTATTTTTGGAAGCACCGATGCAGTTCCTGTTAAATTAACTGTTGAAACAGGATTTGGATCTGATGAAGGAAAAGCTGTTTGTTACTTCTCTTCAAATGGAGTAAAAGATAGCTACATAACCATGTTTGAAACATCTTCATTCAAACATAATCAACCTTTAACTTTAACAGGTGGAGATTATAAATATTATTTCAGATGCGTTGATGCTGGAGGAAATGCGGCAGAATCAATTACATCATTCAGCGTATTTGTTGATAAGCAGTCTCCAAGTGTAACAAGAGCTTACAAAGATGAGAAAGAAAATGCTTTGAAAATTGTAACCAATGAAGATGCTGCCTGTGTATATTCTTTAAAGAATTGCAATTACAATTTAAATGAAGGTATAAAGATGCTTTATTCAAATCCAGATATAAAAACAAATCACTTTGCAGAATGGAAGTTAAGCAATACTTATTATATAAAATGCAAGGATAATTATGGCAACGAACCAGATCCAAATAAGTGCAATATCATTGTAAGCGCTATACAACTTACTGGAAAGAAAAGCTAGTTTTATTATATAAATCTTTATAAAACTCTTTAATTATTCTTTATTTATGAAGTGCACTCATTGCAATTCTAAGATCGAGATTAAAGTTGCTTCAAAAATTGATTGCAGAAATTCCAAAATTCCCAGCTTTTTAGGCACCATGTAACCAAAAATAAGAATCCTTAGATTATATCGAGGAGAAAGAAATAATTTTTATAAATACAGATTAATTGCATAGTGCCTATATAGGCATTATTGAAAATATAAGATTTTCAATTAATAAAGTTTTATCGAGGATAAAATAATACCTAAAGATGGTAAGCAAACCTAGTGCCTAATTTTTAGGGAATTTAGGAAATTGTAAAATATTAACTAATATGGCTTTATATTGACTGTTCAATGTGAAAAATGCAATCATATTTTTCAAATACCTATTCAAAGCAAAAGCATTATAAATGTTAAAAAAGATCAATAAATAATCTCTAATTTTTTTTAATTCTGATTAATTTTCCTTCTTTCCAGAATTCGTATAGGGGTCCAATAAACGCGCCTGTTAAAAAGAACCAGATTATATCTTCCAATGGAAGTTTAAAAATTACTATTCCTACCAAATTATCAAAATACCAACTAGATTTCACCCATCCAGGAGTTATAAATTCAATAATGTTGGTTCCAATTAAAGCAATGATTAACACAAGAAAGCCAGAAGTTAGAGAATCAAAAATTAAATCTTTTCTTTTTATTCTCCGTAATACCGCCGCAGCTTGCTGCGGGGATAAAGCTATAAGTTT
>JBBSYK010000072.1:0-8993 GCA_038045285.1 Nanobdellota archaeon
CAAACTTATAGCTTTATCCCCGCAGCAAGCTGCGGCGGTATTACGGAGAATAAAAGATAAAAGATAATAAGTAAAAATATAGTTAGCTCTTAAAAAGATTATCTTGTTGATGTTAAGAACTCGCGGACTAAAGTCCGAAGCGTGTTCGAGTTCTTGAGCACCTCGAAAATTGGATTTGCGTATCTCACCACTAAAGCCTCAAAAACTTTATGTCTTTGATGGCCGTCAGAAACTTTCAGTTTCTGAGATAACGAGTTTGTGCAAATCCAATTTTCTCAGTATCAAATTAAAATTAATTATGAAAAAATATTATTATTGGATGGAAAGTCTTGGATTCTGGATATTTAGGAAGTAAAATTTATCTATATTTAATATTATAAGCAAAAGTATCATCTGATTCGTAATCATTATATGTTGCTCTTACGGGAAGTTCTAATCTTACTGCATTATCTCCTGGGAGATGATTTAAAGGTTTATTTAAGCCAAAAAAGTCTTGCATTATGAATGGAGTACAATGTGCAGTTAAATATGCTTTATTTTTTTCTATTTCTCCTTCAATTCCGCTTATTAATTGTTCTCTTGTTAAAATTCTATTTCCTCCTTCTGTGTTTAGTCTTTCGCCTCTGTCAAGATAGAATTTAACGCGCGCTATTTCTTCAGAAGGTATTATTGAACAGAATGTGCTAAATATCGCTGCTCCTGGTCTTAAGATCATTCCTGTTTCTTCAACTTCTTTTCTTTTCTTTTGAGATAACTTTAACAAAACATCTTCGTTAGATAATCCTCTTCCTATTCCATTGAGATATTCATCCATTGATAATCCTGGAGTTGTAAAGTAAAAATCAGCATATGCTCTTGCATTTTCTAAAATAGCATTTCTTATTTTTACAATATCTTCTAAAGGTGCAAAAAGAGATGTTTTATCTCTTAATTCTTCACCTTTTGGAGGTTGATTATTGAATTCTTCTGAAATCTCTCTTTCCCACGTTGAAAAAGGCGATCTGTCATTTTTAGGATTTCCGCCAATTGTATTTGATGCAAGTCTATATGGCAGAACTGGATATGTTTCATCATATCTAGAAAATAAAAATTCTTCTGTTTCTTTGGATTTAACTATCGCAACAGAGATGTGTGCATCTACTATCATTTCCATAAAAGAGCTTTTAGAATAAGATTTAAATAGATATATGTAAATGGATAATTACTTTCTAATATTTATTTTATATCAACATTTATTAACTTCAATCTTATTATTTTATATCACCATATTATTTATATATCTTATTTTTAAGAAAAGGTAATGGAAAGTCAAAAAAAAGTATTGATTACTGGAGGTGCTGGATATTTAGGCAGTGTTTTGACAGGGTATTTACTCGAAAAAGGATTTCATGTTACTTGTCTGGATGATTTACGTTATGGACAAAACTCAATATTTTTTTATGCATCTAATCCAAACTTTAATTTTATATATGGTGATGTTAGAAATAAAGATTTATTGCGAGGAATTATTTCAAATTTTGATATTATAATTCCATTAGCCGCAATTGTTGGAATGCCTGCCTGCAATGCTAAACCAATTGATGCAACATCTATAAATTATGAAGCAATTGTATTGATAAATGAATTGCGCTCTGAAAAGCAGAAATTGATTTATCCTACTACTAATTCTGGATATGGAACAAAAACTGGTGAAATGTTTTGCACTGAAGAAACTCCTTTAGAACCTATTTCTCTTTATGGAAAAACAAAATCTGATGCAGAAACATATCTTCTTGCTGCAGGAAAAATTGGGAAGGATGTTATTACGCTGCGTTTGGCCACAGTTTTTGGAATATCGCCAAGAATGAGGACAGATCTCCTTGTTAATGATTTCGTCTTTAAAGCGATGACTGATGGTTATGTTGTTATGTATGAAGCGCATTTCAAGAGAAACTTTGTACATATTAAGGATGTTGCCCGCTGTTTTGAGCATTGTATAAATAACTTTGATAAAATGAAGAATAACGTCTACAATGTTGGACTTGAAGATGCTAATATCTCTAAATTAGAACTGGCACAGACAATTAAAAAATATATTCCAAAGTTTGAGTTAATTCCTATGGAAATAGGAGAAGATCCTGACAAAAGAAATTATATCGTTTCAAACAAGAAAATTATGGCAACTGGATTTATCCCTCAATATTCTTTAGAATACGGAATTCAGGAACTTATAAAAGGATATTCGGTATTATTAAAGAACAATCCTTATAAAAATGTATAAGATTTACATAAATAAAATGAAAAAGGAGAAATAATAATGCAAGAAAAAAAAGCAGTTTTTATAGACCGAGATGGAGTTATAGTTGTGGAAAGAGAGCACTTACATAGAAAAGAAGATTTAACTCTCATTCCAAAGGCAGCAGAAGCAATAAAATTATTGAATGATTCTGGGTATCTAGCAATAGTTGTATCAAATCAGCCAGTTGTTGCTCGAGATCTATGCACAATTGCAGAATTAGAAGATATAAATAAATATTTAGAATCATTATTATTTAAGAAGTCTGGATCAAGATTAGATAGGATTTATTATTGCCCCCATCATCCAAATCCAAAAGGGAAAATTGGGATAAATGGACCAAATCAAGATTATGTTGGAGAATGTGAATGCAGAAAACCAAAGCAAGGAATAATTCTGCAAGCTGGGAGAGATTTTGGATTAGATTTATCAAACAGTTTTATGATTGGAGATAAACTTGGCGATATTGAATCAGGTGTTCGTGCAAGATGTAAAACTGTTCTTGTCAAAACTGGCTATGGTGGGAAAGGAGGAGAAGAACCAGTTTATATGTGTACTCCAACTTTTGAGTCAGAAAGTCTTTATACTGCTGTTGAATATATAATGACGGCAGAAAAAGAAGAAAAAGAGGTAAGAAATGACAGATCAAAATTATGAAATTCAAGAGAGATTAGAGGAAGAATTTAGGGCCAATTTATTAAATAATGAAATGCAATTTTCATCAGCTTCTAAGAAATATAAGAGCTTAAAAGCACTTATTTTGGCTGGAGGTCTTGGAACAAGACTTAAATCAATAGCAGTAGATGTTCCGAAACCACTAGTTCCAGTGATGGGTGTACCATTCTTAGAACACCAAATTCGATTATTAAAGGCTAAAGGGATTAATGAAGTTGTTTTTTGTGTTTCATTCATGGCAGACAAAATTAAATCTTATTTTGGATCTGGAAAAAGAGTTGGAATGTCTATTAGTTATTCAGAAGAAGAAGTTCCTCTAGGGACTGCTGGCGCTATAAGGAAAGCTAGTAATCTTGTTGATGATGTTTTTTTAGTTCTTAATGGTGATTCTTATCTTGATATTGACTTTCAAAAATTGATACTTCAGCATTTATCTGAAAAAGCTAATGGAACTATTGTTCTGACAAAATATTCGAACGGGCAGCATTATGGCACAGTAAGATTAGACAATAAGGGAAAGATAATAGAATTTTCTGAGAAAAAAGATGAGCTAAACCAAAGTCAACTCATAAACGCTGGAGTATATGTTTTTAGTAAAAAAATTCTAGACTATATAGAGCCTGATAGAAATATATCTCTAGAAAGAGAAATATTTCCAAAGTTGGCTAGAGAAGGACTGTTGCAAGGATATATTCATGAAGGATATTTTATTGATATAGGAAGGCCAGAATCATATGAGAAATTCAAGATGGATGTCTTAGGCGCATTGCTATTATATGATTATAATACTGTTAGAGAAGCGATGTACAAGATAACAAGAAATGGTATAGATATAGTTTTAGTTGTAGATGAAAAGAAAAAGCTGCTTGGAGTTGTTAATGATAGAATAATAAAGGAATTTCTGATGAAAAGAGGAAGTATAGAAAGTGCTTTAAGAGGAATGATGGTTAGAGATCCTATAGTGTATAAGACCTCAGATCCAAGAGAGAGATTAGATGAATTATTGTATTCTGGTATAAGATATTTGCCAACTATTGATGAATCTGGAATAATTAAAGATGTTAAAACGCGCACAGAGAAGATAAAAGTAGAAAGCTTCCCTGTTTTAAGAGGAAAGGCTCCTTTAAGAATAAGTTTTGCTGGAGGCGGAACAGATCTACCTTACTTTTTTGAGAAATATGGGGGTGTAGTAATTAGTTCTACAATAGATAAATATTGTTATGCAACACTGATTAAAAGAGCAGATAGAAAAATAATTATAGACAGCGATGCAACAGGCAATTTAGATGTTTTTGTTGAAGAGATTGGTCAATTAAAATATAACGGACAGCTTGATTTAGTTAAAGCAGTAATAAACTTAATGCAGCCAGACTTTGGATTCGAGCTTTATCTTCATAATGATGTTCCGTCTGGAAGAGGTCTTGGGTCTTCTGCAAGTCTTGCTGTTTTAGTTGCAAAAATTCTTAATCAGATTATGCATACTAACTACGATGATTATAAAATAGCAGAAATAGCATACAAAGCAGAAACAGAAGAGCTCAAAATTAAGGGAGGGTGGCAGGATCAATATTCTTCTGTTACTGGAGGGTTTAACTTTATGGAATTTAACCCTGAGCGCACTATTATTTATCCTCTTCGTTTAAAAGAAGAGATAATAAAAGAACTTAATAGTCATCTTATGTTATGTTATGTAGGCGGAGCTCATCATTCTGGAGAAGTTCATAGTAATATAGAAAAATCATTCAAAGAAAATGAAGAAGAAAAAATAACTAATCTAAATATACTTAAGCAAATAACTTTGGAAATGAAGGATTCTCTTCTCACTGGCAAAATAGAAGACTTTGGAAGATTATTAAGAGAATCATGGGATTGCAAAAGAAATATGTCTAAAGAAGTCACAAATCAAAAAATAGATTATTTCTATGAAACAGGACTTAAAAATGGTGCTTATGGTGGAAAATTGCTTGGTGCTGGAAGTGGAGGATATATATTATTCTTTTATTCACCAAGAAGAAGAAATCAGTTAAAAAGAGTATTGGAGCTTGCTGGAGGGGAGATAACAGACTTTAATTTTGAATCTGGCGGAGTTGATATTTGGACTGGAAAGAATAAGTTTTAGTAACTATTTTTCTATAATTTCTTTTATCTTCTCAACATTATTCAACTCATGAAAATTATTAACTATAACATCAGCTCCTGACAGATATGATTTATCCATAGTGGAAGAGATTGCAATACAATAAGTTCCTGCAGATTTAGCAGCCTCTATGCCAAAAGGAGCGTTTTCAATCACGATGCATTCTTCAGATTTTAAATTTAGCTCAGATATTGCTTTAAGATATGGTTCTGGCGAAGGCTTCCCATTTTGTATCATATCACCAGTAATTAAACTGTCAAATTTCATTAAAAAATCTTGAGGAACAGTAGAAAAAAGCCTCTCTTTTCTAGCAGCAGAAACAATTGCTATCTTAATTCCTTTTTCCTTGAGGAGCGAGATAAATTCCAAAACCCCTTCATAAAAAGAAAAGGAATTATTTTCTTTGTAATAATTTTCTTTTTTTCTAATTATTTCATCATAGTCAATATTTTTTATAGCATATTTGTTGGATATTATTTCTGCTACTTTATTGAGCTGCGCTCCTTCTAAAGGGAAATAGCCATCTTCATTTATTTCGACTCCAAAATCAAGAAATGCTCTTTTCCATGCAATAAAATTATCTTCCATAGTTTTGCCAATGACGCCATCAAAGTCAAAAAGAATAGCTTTAATGCGTTCAGAATTGATAACTGAAATTTTCAAGATTTTAGCCTTCCTTTTTACCATAATCGAGGAATCCTTGTCAGTTTTTATTATATCTCCTTTGATATAAGATTTTCTATTTATCTCGTCTTTCAATTCTCCTCCCAAAATTATTAATAGTTCGCTGTTCAATAATTTTTCATCTAAATAGATATCTTCCTCTAATATGTTAAAGGAAAGATTCTTATTTCCTATTCTCTTCTCTATGCCTAGTTCTTCTACATTAAAGAATACTCTTTTATATGCAGGCATATCTTTGATCATCTCGCTTTCTGATTCGTAGCCTTCGCTTTGTCTTCCATATATATCTATTAATCTTACAACGTCTGTTTTTTTAGAAGGAGTTTCTAATTCAAGCAAAATGACTTCTTCTTGTGATAGTGCTTGTGTTGAATGAAAAACTTTCTTGTCGAGAATTAAGCCGTCTCCTTCGTTCAATAAAAAACCATGGTTTAAAGTTGAGCAAGCTACTTTTCCAGCCAGTACAATCAGGGCTGTTTTTTTGTAAATATGGCAGTGCATTGAAGTTAAATTGTCTTTATTTATATGCAAGACCCATGCTGATGCATTGCCATCATCGTAAAGCAAATACTCATGGCCCCAAGGCTTCTTTACAATTACTTTGGAGAAATCAACACTATCAAGGACTTTTGGTTTTGGAATAAAAATCTGGGAAAGTCTCTCATTATCTGCTTCTGAGTTGCTAATTAATTCTATCATATTTTTCATAATATGTCTTAAATATCTCTTTCATCCAATCTCCAAGATGTTTATAATGAGCCGTTGTTATAATGTTTTTGTCTCTAACAGCAGGTTCATCCACGTATATTGCTCCAGCATTTTCAATATCATCTTTGATGCTGTAATAGCCGCTTATTTTTCTTCCTTTAACAACTTTTGCAGATATCAACATCTGACTCCCATGGCAAATTGCTCCTATAATTTTTTCCTTCTTATTCCAATCAGAAATTATTTGCAGTGCTTGCTTGTTTTGCCTTAAATATTCCAAGCACTTTGCACCTCCTGGAATGATTAATAAATCATATTCATCAGGATTTATATCATCAATTTTTGCATTTACTGGAATTTTAATTCCCAATTGCCCTTGAGTTTCTTTTCCATCTTCTGCCGCAACTGTGACGCTAAAACCTTCTTCCTGCACTCTGTAATAAGGATATATAAATTCATGATCTTGTACAAGTTTGCCTGTTAGTATTAATGCCTTTTTCATACCAGAATTGCAGAATTATTATACTTTTAAAACTTCCGCAAGTTTTAGATTTTACAGTTTGCCTGCTATAATCTCTTTTATTTTATCATAGATTTTTTTTGGAGTTGGCGGCAAATTATCAAGATGCGGAGAGAATCCTCCTGTTCTCTCATCCAAAGCAAGTGCATGGACTTTAACATTATATGCGTGCATTAAATCAAAAGCAATATTTTTAGCGACTCCATTTATATGGTCTCCATCTATAACTAAGCCGCCATATTTTGAATTTTTTAAAGCATTTAAGATTTTCTCATCTTTGTTATTAAGAGAAAAAGGCTTAAGCCATAAAATATTAATTACGTTGCATCTAATTCCAGAATCTTTTATAATATCCAAGAGTTCTAAAACATTTAGCCTAGTTGATGATATTGGAAATAATGTTATATCTGCTTCAGGTTGAATTATATCTTCAATTTCAAAATCAACTTCCCAGCCCCTTCTATGCTCGCTGCAATATAGCGGATCATCGTGACTCATGAAATAATCCCAAACATCTTGATATTCTTTTGGAGACATTGGAGCAGCAATAATTACTCCGGGCATCCTATGGTAAATTCCGTGATGACTATTGGAAGCGACAGGACCTATTGCTCTACCTTTTCTACCGCTTGAATCCATAGCAATTGACCTTACAAATACAGGACATGGTATTCCCCACATTTCTTTTGATTTTGCTGCGTAATTCAAAATCATTGGGGCATTAAACCATTGAAATCCTTGAAATCTTACTACATAAATTGGCCTTCTTCCTGCAAGTGCGGCTCCAACAGCTATACCTCCGCCTGCTACATCAGCCATAGATAATTCCATAATGCCCTCCTCTTCTGTAAGTTCCGGAACAGTGTGTCCTACCCATCCGACTGCTGTTAAACACTGTCCTAACAGCAAACCATTATTTTCCTTCAAGTGTTTTTCAGATATTCTTCTTATAACATCTCTGCTTAATTCTGCCATTATTTTATTGCAAACTGTATTTCCCACAGTTTTTGCATTTCCTCCCTTGTATGTTCTTCAATTTCTCTTGCTTCATTTCCTAAGCCAATTCTATTTAATTCTTCTTTAACGAGAGAAAAGCGATCCCATTCTGGAGGAGCATCTTGCCCTGTACCTGCGTGCCATACTGCTCTAGCAGTATGGATATTCAAAAATGCCGGCAGAGTTTGCATTAATCTTTTCACATTATGCATAACGCTCCAGGGATCATCAGCTAATTCTGCAACTTGCATGCCAAAAGATTTTGCAACATCAGTCATTTTCCAATTTCTTCTAACCTTAACTTCTGTCAAGATAGAGAGATTATTATCTTCGCAAACAAAGATAATTGGCAGTTTTTTATGGGCTGCGTATCCAAGTGCGCCTAGAACATAATCTTCTTCTGCTGATGCATCTCCCATAATAATCAAAGAATAATCTTTTTTGTCATTTTTATAATTTTTTGCAAATGAATATCCAACACCTACCGGAACTTGCGTTCCCATTAGACCATCATGTCCCATCATTCTAATTTCAGGAGAATGTATCGAAGCAGAGCCGCCCATGCCTTTAGCGCATCCACTCTCTCTATGCAAAAGTTCATCCACCAACTTTTTTAAGTCACCTCCAAAAGAGATGTAAATTCCATGAGCTCTATGCTGGGCAAATATAGACGGTTTTTTATTTTTCAGAACGACTGACAAAGCGGCTGCAATTGCTTCCTGTCCAAGAGATAAATAAACTGGCATATACATCAGTCCTGCATCATAAGCTTTTTTTACTTCTTCTTCAAAATAACGAATGGTGCACATTTTTGTAAACATTTCAATAGTCTCTTCTTTTGTAAACATAGAAGATGCTCCATTCACTAATCCGTAATTTTCTGCTCTCATTTTGAGTTATACTTTTTAAGCACTGAGATCGTTTATAAAAATTATGGTAGTTCAACAGTAGATGAGCTTTTCCGAGTAAAATAAGCTCATCTACACAAATAATCAATT
>JBBSYK010000073.1:0-17449 GCA_038045285.1 Nanobdellota archaeon
ATATTTTTACTATTGATTTTTTGAGATTATTTTAATTTTATTACAGCCTGTCGAACAATACAATCGTAAACAATAAAATATCGACTAATGGTATTTCTGGTGACAATTATGGAGTTTATCTCATCAGTGGTTCTTATAATAATCTTACCTTAAATACAATATCTACTAATGGAGGATCTTCAAACTACGGCGTTTATATTTATAATACTAAAAATATAATAAAAAGCAACACAATCACAACCAACGGAAATTCAGATAATCATGGTATTGCTCTTGGGAGTTATGCCAGCAATAACTCCATAACAGACAATGTTGTTTCTACTTCTGGAGCAAATAGTCACTCATTATATTTAAGCCCTTTAAGAGCTGTAAAAAAAATAATACATACAAACAACACATTCAATTCAAATATCCTATCTTCCAGCGGGCTTGATTTGTTTTTTAATTCCACTAATTATTCTGGCTCAAAAATGCTGATAGACCAAACAATAAAGGATTATTTTATCAATACTGCGCTTAATATATTTTATTTCAGCTTTAAGAATTCATCTGCTGGAGAAATAAACTTTTTAGATAATATTTATGGTTCGGGAAGTGATTTAAGCAGTGAGATTAAAATTAGCAATAATCTTGCTTTTATTAATGAATCTAATAAAGGACTGAATAAATCGGCGAAAATTTCACTCTATAATATTCCAACATTTATTGCAAACGCTTCTATTCTTAGAAACGGCATATTATGCAATGCAAATAGCTCGCCTTCGTGCTATAATTTAACTGCTCTTGATGCAGGTAATGTAATATTTAATGTAACACGGGGCGGCAGTTATAATATAAAATATGATTTAATTAATTCTTCTCAAAGAAACTTATCAAATAATGATAATGGTGCAGGAGCAGTAAATGGAATAATATATGAATTGAGCGAGGATGAGACAAATAAAGGAATTATTAGCACTATAAGTTCTATTGATAAAATAATTATTAAATATGTAGGTAAAAGATATGAGATTATTATTCAATCAATAAATGCAACTAGGGTTTTATTAAACATAACGAATAACGCTCAATTGTTTGCGTTAGATGTTAATGATTCAATAAATGTGGATGTAGATAATGATGATGTATTCGATTATGAAATTAAGTTAATAAATATTGTAGATAATAAACTGTCATTATTTATTAAAAGATTAGTGATTCAAGTATATAATCGTAATGGAGAGGAATTAATCCTTAACTCTAGTGGAGGTGAAGGAACTGGAGAAATCAAAGAACAACTGTCTTTCAATAAAGGAAAGGTAATTTATTATTTCTTAATAATACTCTTTTCTATTGGAATTATAGTTATTGCGGGATTAATTATAAGATATTATTTTAAATCTAAGGAAGAAAAGAAAATGCAATCTGATTTATCATAATATCTTGTAAATCTTTTTAATTACAAGTTACAGCCTTTTCATAAAATAAGGCTTGTTTTTATCCTCGATTAAAAATGTATTTACGCAACGAAGGGCGGTAGTTACCTGATTTACATAAATTCTCTTAAATTAAATATTTCAACTAATTTTCTTTGTGTATCGTTAAGCCTTGTTAGTTTATAACCAACTGAGGAACCTGACATATAAGTTAATACTAATTTTATTTTCTTTAATTGTTCAAATATCTGTCCCTGACTTAAATCCATTTCAGAGTCTTTTACTTTTTTTACTATAATTCTTATAAATAATAATGCCATCACGCATGTAAATGCGTGAACTCTAATCATCTTATCTGTCCAACACCACATCGGTGTGAAACTTATTACATATGGATTTTTAAGCGTTTTAAATTGTTCTTCAATAATATTTTTCTCGCTGTAGATTTTTAAAACATCAATTGCTTTTAAAGACATATCATCAGTAAACAAAATATTTTTTCCAAATGTCTTTCTAATTTTATCATATACACTATAATTTTCTTTGAATATTAAAGACAACAATTTATCATCTTTTATTTCATATTCGATAAGTCCTTTAATCCATTGCTTGTCAGCAATTTTGCTGACTTTGATTAATAATTCGTCTCTTGTCCATCTAGAGTTTTTAAGTTTTCCCTGAATATTTTTTAATTGGTTTAATGCTTTATTCAATGCCTTGTCTACTCTAATTTTATTTTTATATGCCAATTCATTTGAATAAGTTATTACAACTTTCTTTTTTCCTCCATAAATATCCATTAATTTTGAAGTAAGGAATACTTTTTTTCCCTCGCTGGTTTCATACTCTTCTTTAAATTCTTCTAAGGGTATGTCAAATAATTCTTTATGTTCGCTTGGCTTTAAACTTCCTACAGCAAAGAATGAAAGTTTTTTGTTAATATTTTTTATATTATTTTTACTATCATTGCCTTTGTCAAAGACAAGAGTAATCTTTTTACATTTTTTGCTAAATAGGCTAAAAACTTGTGTCAAACTAACAATAGTAATTTTGAGCGATTCCAATAGAAATAATTGTTTCTGAATATTTGTCTAACTGGCGAAGTCAAGCTAACAAACAATACAGAAAAGGCTTCAAAAACGCGCTAGTTCCCATATTATTTTAACTAAAATAAGAGTTTTTATTCTTATTTGCTTTTAACTTTTCCAATACTGACATTAAATCCTGGTTTGTAGCCACTGTCACCAAGCCAATTTATCTTTGGCCCGCAATCTCCCAAAGCTAAGCAAATTCCAGCTCTTTGCTTTTGCCAGCTTTCATCTAGGCATTCACAATTGCCAACGCATTTTTCTTTGCCTAAAACTCCTTTTTCAAAAGTAACTATACATTGCGCATTTGCCTGCGCGCAAATGCTCTTCGCTTCCTCTCCCTCCCAGAATTTTATTCCGGGAGTGTTTTTTGGCAAGCAAATTCCGCTAATTGTTTCATTTCCAATTCCTTTTTCTTCTTTCCAGAAGCAGTCTCTTCTGTCAGTATTCTTGCAATCTAATTTTATAATTTGCGCTGTGCAATCCTGCCACCTGTTTACTCTGCAAGCTGCTTGAGAGAATGGGCCGACAGATGTTTCTATACTGCTCTCTAGGCATTCTTCCTGTCTAAAATCAGCACATTGCTCTAAAACGTCTTCTCCGTTTATGCAAATATGTTTATAAAAGCGCGAACCGACCGCGTTATTTCCCTCTCCTTTTGTTCCTTTGTCATCATAAACGCACCATGATTCTCCGTGCTTGTAAGATTTACCATTTTGAGTTGTTTTACAATTTAAATCAGCACAAATATTATTTCCATAAGATGGCCTATTATCTTTAGATGATGGCCTGCAATAGCTGCCTTGCAGATAGTTGCAGTTCCCGCAAGTCTTTGAATTAGAATTTGCGCTTCCTGTTCCGCAGCTTTCTTCCTTTTCTTTTATATTTGTCCAGTATTCAGGATCATTTAATTTTGGAGCATTATAGATATTTGCAGTATTGCCGCACGTATCAACAAAATATACTTCGTCTTTTCCTGGAATACAAGCTGTTTTAGTTGTCTTTCCGCAATTTGTCCCTAGTTCAGGAGCAGAACATAACTTGTTAGCGAAGAACTCTCCTTTTGAAGTAGTTCCATTCACTCCAGCCCCTCCAATGCAAATATCTCTAGTTGTAAATTTGCATGTTCTCTGAAATTCAAAATCATAAACGCAAGCCCCTTTTTCCTGCCCTTGTACTTTCAGAACACACTGCACTTCATCTTTAATGCTCCTATCATAATTTGTCTGAAGACCGAGATTTGCTGAAAGATATTTACATCTAGTTAATGTAACGAAAGCTGCCTGATCTCCTAATATGCAACAACCTAAACCGCATTGAGGAGGAGAGTTTTCACTCCATGTTCCATTATTGGCATTGCATACAAGTTGTGGAGTATTATCTGTGCATAAACCTTGACCAGTGTTATAGCAAGTTCCGGGCTTGCAAAAAGATGTGGATTCACAAGATGTTGGCAATTGCTTTACTCCCTGCATACATTCTTCAGCAGGAACATTTTGACAATATAAATTACTTTTTGTTTTCTCGCAGCAAATTGTAGCTTTTACTTCTGCAGATGCATAATTTAAAACAATTGTAACAAGTAAAATTAAACTTATAACTATTATTAAAAATAAATTATTCCTCTTTTTTTCATATTTATTATTTTTCTTATTTTTTTTCATTTTATAATCCGTATCCTGGAGGCCAGGATAAACTGCGGGAGGCGAATTGAAAACTTTCATTTGTAACAACATTTGTTAATTTGTATATCTTACTGCCTTCGCTTAGTATAGTTTTCTCTATTTTTAAATCAGGATAATACTGCATATATAATGTTGTTTCTGAGTCTCCTAAGCTTGACTCATAATCTATTATGCTGCTAGATGTAAGAAGAAGGTCATAAATCTGGCTATCTATTTTTATATTAAATTTATCAAACTTTTGTGTTGAATCTTTTTTAATAATTAAGGGAGCAGTAATTATGATATTTATTTTTCCTGGATTAATTGAAACGATGCTGTCTGATGATTCAAGATTGACTTCATAACCTCTCTTTTCATATTCAGTTTTTAGATCACTAACACATGTATTAGTTCTTCCTTTCAAAATTAAAGATAAATCTTTCTCAAATTGCTCTTTAATTGCTGGCTGCTGTACAGTGCAAGTTTTATAATTCTCTGACGTGTAACAAAGATATTTTATCTTTTCTCCTTTATATTGTATAAACCCTTCTGGATCCTTATATCCTCCTTGGGCTCCCAACAAATCGATATTTTCTTTGATAGAAGGTTCAATACAAGTTTTTAAAAAAGTTTCAGGTGTTAATGAGGGTTGTTGTAAAAAAGGCAGTTTTGGACGAAGTAAGATTATCAAAAGAACAACAACTAGTATAACAGTAATAATGACCAATATTGCTAGTTGACCTCTTTTATTTTTCATATTCATTGGAGAACAAGGATATTTATAACTCTTGCGTCTTGGTTTCATACGATCCTCCTTTTACAATAATACTGCAGCTTCCAGGATAATTATTAAAAACATCAGAACATTTTATGTAATATCTTTGTCCTTTTTTCAACTCTGTTCTGTGAATTTTTTCTGCTCCGTCCATAGATGTTGCATTTGCAATATTAAAAGTGCATTGCTCTGCAGAATTTAGACTATAGAAGCATTTTGCATTTTCATCAGTAATTACTGCTAATTGTCCTGATTGTTCATAAACCCTTGTAACTTTTGGTGCTTCGTTATCAAACTTTATACTGAAACGGGCAGATTTTTCTGCAATATTTCCTGCTGTGTCCTCGCATCTAACAGGGAAATTATAATCTCCGGGAAGTATGGCATTGAAGACTTGCTTGTGTGCAGATGTCCAGCTTCCCTGCCCAAATTCTATTCCTGTCAAGCCATTCCACGAATAGAAACATCTGGCTGTTCCATCAACTCCTCCAGATGTTTTTACAATAATTTCTACTGTTCCTAGTTCTGTGCCGAATATAAAGCTTTTGTTATCGACGCTTATGGAATCAATCTGTAAGTTGTTTTTGCTTCTTAAAATTTTAAATTCATAGCTTTGTTTGTTTGGATTTCTCTTTGTTGCATTTTCCCCTTCTAACCAAGGCTGATCAAGACACCTTACATAATATTTATGCTCATTTTCTGTTATTGGAAAGAGAGTTGAACAATGCCATCCTAATAATTGTCTATCTTCAAATTCGTTCTCGCATGTTAAATTATTTTTCATTAAACCATACTCTACGTCCTTAGAATCCCAACGACATTCAGCTGGTTCACTTGTAAATACTGTTGCATCAAGTTGTGTTGCATTGTAACTAACAAATTCTGAATATGGCTCTCTTGCTGAGATGATAGCAGGGGTTGTATCATTCCCTTGCTTAACACAGAAATTAATTACGAAGTCTTTGTCGTTCTTATTCCCATTTTTATCCTGACATCGAATATAGATATTGAAATCTGCTTTTGCTTTTGGATCAAAGCTTTCTAATCCTAAACTCTCTAAGCTTGGAATTATAAGAGGAGTTGTGTGATTTCTAAGGAAGAGGTTTCTTCCTCCAAAATTTGCTTCCATTTCATCAAAGCTCTTTCCAGATTCTTCGCTCATTTTGCATTGGGCTGGCTCATTAATTTCTAATCCGAATGGAATTGCCTGATAGCTTTCTGAAATGCATCCCTCCGCGCTTTGTGATTTTATCCTTGCGCCTTGCTCAAATTCTTCTAAGCTATATTCTTGCGGAAGAATATTTTTCATTGCTTTTATCGCTGGCGCGCCAACATCATTAGGGTTAATATCAAAACATTCTCCCTTACCTGATTCTTCATTTATGAATTCGCAAGTTTGTCCGAGAGAATGGCAAGCATAAGGGGAACAAGGCAATCCATTTTTACCACACTGCGCACATTTCGCACCCCCAGTAGGCGCTTGCCATGGCTGGCATTGGAATGTGTAATATACTTTCTTTATTTTGCCGATGCCTAAAATTGACATAATTATTATTATAACTATGACAACGATAATTAAGACAACAGCAACAGTCAACAACACCCCAAAGGCAGCAGGGGTTGCTCCAAGAGTACTACCAGCTATGTTAGCTCCAATAACTGCTCCGCTAAATGCTCCTGCAGCAAGCAAAGAATAAGTCATAAACGGCGGTAATCCTCTTCCTACTCCTGTGAAACTTAATAATAATGAAACGACTGCTAATCCAATAGCTGCTCCAGCCACAACCCCCATAGCTCCGCTACTAGCTGGACCTATTACTCCATGAACAGGACCAAGTGAATGAGCGGCATAGCCTAATACTAATCCGCCCATTCCAGATATAGTTCCAAGCGAATTTACTATCTCAGCAGGATTCTTAAACTGTGCTCCCCCCAAACCATCAGGTATTCCTAAAATTCCATAAAATGCAGTGAGATCTCCAGGATCAGCAATTTTTCCTGAAACAACATTAACGTATTTCTTTAACCCGTTTAGATAATTACTACTTAAATCTCCTTTTTCGCCAATTTCTTTTCCTAATTGATCTTTCTTTCTGCTCTTGAACACGTAATGATTCTTTGTTAAATCACCTGCGATATTAACTTTTGTACCGCAATCTCCTAAACTAATGCAGAGGTCATTCATCTGTTCTGCAAATTTTGGCTTCGCGCAATTACAATTTGCTTTGCAATCCCAACCGCCTAAACCTTTAACATAAATAACAGTGCATTTTTGTGTTGCCATAGAACATATTGCTTCACCTCCAAAACCGCTATCGCTGGAAGTTAAATCAAATCCTGGAGGATATTTTGGCGCGCAGATATTAAACTTAAATCCTTTCTTGTCAATGTTAATTTCTTTTACGAAACAGTCAGGATTTTTTGTGCATTTGTCATCTCTCTTCTTTTCTTCTGAAGCTCTTAGATTTGTATCTTTGCTTTTTACCTCTGCATTGTAATTTATACATTCTATTGCTCTATTAATGCGGCAGGCAGCAGAAGAAAATGTTCCGCTATTTGGAATTGGAGTTTTTGCTTCGACGCAGATTTCATTTCTGAAATCAGCACAAGGTTCTGTTTGAATTTCTCCATCAATACACGCTTTTCTAAATTGTCTGCTTCCAGCAACATCAGTTGAACGAAGTAAAGAATCAGCGCCTTTATCAGTTCCTATTGATCCTTGATAAGCACACCAAGATTCTCCATGCGCTCTCTTCTTTCCATCAGAATCAACACATGACAGATCTCTACACACAAAATCGAGGGCGTTATCAGATAATTTTTCATCAGCAATCTTTTTTCCGCACTTGCTTCCTAATAAATAATTGCAGTTCCCGCAGCTTTTTTGGTTTGCTAAAGGATTTGATGATGTTCCTAAAGAACAGCTTTCTGCTTTACTTAATACTTTTCCCTTATTATAACTCTCAACTTTATTAGAACTATAAATATTTTCTCTATTTCCACAAGAATCATACCAAAACAATTCATCTTTACCTTCGATGCATTTTGCAGCTGCTTGAGGCTTACAATTGGTTTTTAATTCAGAATTCGAGCACAATAAACCAGAATAAAACTTGCCTTTATAATTTTGAAGGCAGTTAGTTTTTGTTGTAAATCTACATGAGTTTTCAAACTCATGCTCAAAAACGCAAGCGCCTTCTTCTTGCGTTTTTGCTAAAGCGAGACAGGTAATTTCTGTTGTTATTTCTGGCCTAAAATCTTTCTTTAGACCTAGAGATGCAGAATCTTTTTCACATTGTCTTTCTGTCCCAAAATATGCTCCTTCCCCTATAATGCAACATCCTTGCTTGCATTGCTGAACATTTCCATAAGGATCATCGAACCATTTTCCTCCATCTTGCTCGCATTTCGCTTTTGGCGCTCCAACTGAACAAAGGCCTTCATTTGTATTGTAACATGTTCCTAACTTGCATTGAGCAACATTTTCTTTAGATGTTGGAATGCATTTTCCATCGCATTTTTCTTCACATTGGCTTGCAGGAAAACTTTGACATATTTTATTATCTTTAGTCTTCAGGCATGTATGTGCTCCTTGCTGTAAATCACTTGATTCAAGAGCAGAAACAATGCCTTTTTCGCTGAAGATAAGAGACCTTAGAAAATTTAATCCTTTTAATAACGTGTTATTCTTTGTTATATTATCTGAATTTTCTTTAACCTGATATTCAATTCCTTGAAATTTGAAGGCTTCATTAATCATGTAGGAGACAGCAAAGGTCATTCCAATAAGCAGAGCTATCTGCAATCCAACTGTCAAACGAAGATGTTTTATTTCTTTCTCTTTTTTATTTTTCATCATTTTAAATTCCCGGAGGTATAGCACATCCTCTGACTGCTATATTCATTTCTTTATTTGAATGTTTGTCTTTTAATGTATATATCTTTGTTGAATCGGAAAGAGCAACTTTTTCAATGCTGAATCTGGGATACAGGATCATATATCCCACATATTCAAAGTAACAGAACTTTGCCTCTTGATTCCCAATCTCAACAGCAAGTTTTGCGAGATCATAAAGAGGATTATTAATTTCGATATTGAAATCTTTAAATCTTTCGGTATTTTCCTGCTTTGATAATGTTAAATCTCTATCTATAAAGAGGAATATTCTATCAGAGGCGAGGGTTACATTTATTTTCATAGGTTCCATTGATACTGAATATTGCCTCTTTTCCAGCTCTTCTTTTGCTGTTGTGAAACATTGATTAATCCTAGGATAGACATAATTCAGAATTTCTTTTTTTATCTCTTCAAAAAGCATTGGATGCTGATTAATACAGGGTTTGAAGTTTCCCGTATTCTCGCATAGATATTCTATCTTATTATTTTTGTAAATCTTAAAGTTCTTTGGCTCAACAAACCCGCCATGTTTTATAATTAACTCGGCTGCCTCATTTACTGCGTCTATAGCGCAAGATTCAATTCTATCCTGAGGATTTTCAAATTCTACACCTGGAGTAATCGGCTTTTTGGAAAAAACATATATTGCTGCTAAAAGAGCAACTATAACAATTGCAATAATAAACCAGATTGCTACTTGCGCTTTTTTCCCTTTATAACAATTATTTATTTTTTCCATTTTCTTTTTTTATTTTATTTAACTCGTTTTCCATGAATAGTTCGATTTTTTTTCCAAGAATAAAGCCTTTTGAATTACAGTGCTCTTTATATTTTTCTTTAATTTCTTTATCTATCAGAATTGTCAGCTTGTCTTTTTGCCTCTTTTTTTCCATTTTCCTTCAATAAAATACGTATTTTGTAGTATTTAAAATTATTTATACTTATAAAATAGTATAATAACGTATTTATACGTAATAATACATAACAGATGTGAACATTAGAGCATTATTTTTTCTAATATGGCTATAAAAAATATATTTGTTACAACACCGCAATATTTAAATAGTGTATTTTATACACTAAGTTATATTAGATAGAGTATAAAGAAAATGAAAACCGAAACTAAAAAATTCAATTTGCCGGAAAACCATCAGCCTTATACTGATAAGTATTTCTTAAGAACTAGAGAAGTGCTTGAAGCAGAAAGAATTAATCCATGGGTTATGGCACAGGTAATGATAAGAAAGGGGCCTGGAAGAGTTTATGGTATAGATGAGGCTTTGGCTATTCTTGAAAAATATTCTTCTTTAACAGAAAAAAGTGGAAGAGTTTATGCATTAGAAGAAGGTGAGAATTATGCTCCTAAAGAAACACTTATGTTGATTGAGGCTCCTATCCAAGACATAGTAGAACTTGAAACAATGTATCTAGGAGTTTTAAGCGCTGAAACAACAAAAGCAAATGACTTGCGAGGAATTAACTTAAATCAGGTTAGAGAGAATATGGCTGTTGTTGTTAGGGCAGCTAGAGAAAGACATGTTTCATATTTTGGAGCAAGGCATTGGAGATATGATGAAGATGCAGCGATAACAGAGGCTGCTTATGAAGGAGGTGCCAGCAGCACTTCAACAGATACAGGAGCAGAAACTTTTGGGCAAAAAGGAATTGGAACAACTCCTCACATATTAGAAAATATAATGGCTTGGAAATACGGGAAAGAAAAAGCTGTTCTAGAAACGTTGTTAGCTTTTGATAAACACATTGACAAAGAAGTACCGAGAATAATACTTTGTGATTATAGAAATAAAGAAATAACTGATACTTTAGCCTGTGCTAAAGCTCTCGGAAATAGACTTTGGGGTCCCAGAATAGATACTTGCGGAGAAAATATAGGTGAAGGAGCATTAGAATTTTTGGATGAAAGAAAGTTAGAGCAAATAGTTGGAAGAAAAATTATCGTGCCGCAGGAAGATAAAAAATACTGGTTTGGAAGAGGAGTAACTATAACGGGAGTCTATGCAATGAGAAAAGCCTTGAATGAAAAAAGCTATAGTGACATAAAAGTCGCGTTATCAAGTGGATTTGCAGATCCAAAGAAAGTAGAAGCGTTTGCAAATGCAGAAGAAATACTCGAAACAAAATTATTTGATATGCTTGGAGTTGGACAGGTATTTAAGTCAAGAGCAGCAAAAATGGATATTGTAGCTGTTGGAGAGACTCCTAAAGATTTTATTCCTATCTCAAAGACAGGAAGAGGATATAATCCAAATCCAAGATTAAAGTTGAGATTAGGGGGGAGAAAATGAGAACAATATTTTGGAATGTAGATACGCAATATGATTTTATGAGATCAAATGGAAAGCTGTATGTTCAGGGAGCAGAACAGATTGAAGGAAATCTTACAAGGCTTACTAAATTAGCTAAAGCCGGAGAAATTAAAGTTGTAAACACTGGGGATTGGCACAACAAATTTTCTAAAGAAATTTCAGCAAATCCTGATTATATTACAACTTATCCAGAACATTGTATGCAAAACACTCAAGGAGCAGAATTTGTACCAGCAACTAATCCTGAAAATCCTTATGCAATAGATTGGCAACAACATGATTTTGATGTTAGAGAAGTTGCAAAAAATAGAAATATTATTTTGTATAAAGATAAATTTGATGTATTTACTGGAACGCCTCATGCAGATAGAGTTGTTAAACTTTTATCTCCTGAAAGAGCGATAGTTTATGGAGTCGCAACAAATGTTTGCGTGAATGATGCAGTTCTTGGACTATTGGAAAGAAAAATTCAAGTTTATGTACTACTTGATGCCATTAAAGAAATACCTAATTGGCCATTACCTTATAATACTTGGAAAGGCAGAGGAGCAGTTCTTACTACAACTGATGAAATCTACAGAATGTTGGAGGAACGAAGATGAAAATAGCATTGGTTCAAATGAGTCCTGTAACAGGAGACCTTAAAGGAAACCTGGAAAGAATAAAGAAAGAAATAGCATTAGCAAGAAACAACGGAGCAAATTTAGTTGTTTTTCCGGAAATGGCTCTGACTGGCTATTGCATTTCTGATTTAGTTGAAGATAACTTATTTGTAAAAAAGAATAAAGAGTTAATAGACGAAATTGTAAAAGAAACTAAAGATATAGCGGTTATTCTGGGATTCATAGATCATGATAATTTAAAGAAAAATAATGATGGAAGGATAAGAAAATATAACGCGGCTGCCCTATTACAAAATGAAGAAGTTTTAGGAATTGTTCATAAAACGCTTTTGCCTAACTACAGATATTTTGATGATAAAAGATATTTTGTAGCTGGAGAGGAAAGAAAGCCAATTCTAATAAACATAAATGGAAAAGAACTTGCTCTTGGAATTTCAATATGTGAAGATATGTGGGATGATGATTATGAAATTAAACCTATAAAAGAACTAGCACATAAAGGTGCAGATATTATTGTAAACATAAATGCTTCTCCTTTTTATCCTGGAAAAATTGAGAAAAGAGAAGAAATAATAAAAAGACATATTAAAGAAACAGGTCTACCTTTCATATACCTTAATACTGTTGGTTCAGCAGATAATGGAAAAAACATAATTCCATTTGATGGACAGAGTTTAGTTTATGATAATAATGGAAAACTTCTTGCTTTAGGAAAACAATTTGAAGAAGAAACAATTTTAGTAGATTTAGACAAGCATCAAACTGTTCAAAAGCCAACACAAAATAAAGAAAAAGAATTGTTTGAAGCTTTAGTTATGAGTTTGAAAGAATATGCCAAACAAACAGGCTTCAGGAAAGCTATTTTACCTCTTTCAGGGGGAATAGACTCTGCTCTTGGTTTGGTAATTACTGCGGAAGCATTTGGAAAAGAAAATGTTGTCGCTTACAATCTTCCTTCGAGATTTAATACGGTCATGACTAAAGGAATTGCCGAAAAACTGGCTAGAAATCTTGATGTGGAATATAGAGCAATACCTATTCAAGAAATTGATGAGAAAATAAAAAATATATTTGAGAAAAATGCTCACAAAATACAAAATAAAGTCGCTAAAGAAAACTTACATGCGCGCATTAGAGGAATGTTGATGATGCTTGAATCAAATGATTCTGGTGCTCTGCTTATTTCAAACGGAAATAAAACTGAAATAGCTCTTGGATATTCAACTTTATATGGAGATATGTGCGGAGGAATTTCTGTAATTGGAGATTTATCAAAGACTGATGTATATGAAATATCTAAATATATTAATGAGAAATATGGCCAAGAAATAATTCCTAAAGAAGCATTCACAATAAAGCCTTCAGCAGAATTGAGTGAAGGTCAATATGATCCTTTTGATTATGATGTCGTGTCTCCTCTTGTGGAATTGTTTGTAGAAGAGAGGGACTCTCCTGCAGAAATAGTTGAAAAATTTAAAAATAAAAATCTTGGAGAACGATTCAACAAAGAGGTTTATCAAAAATATACAGTTGAGACTTTTGAAAAATTAGTTTACGATACTTACAAGCTTTTGAGGAGATCTGTTTACAAAAGACTACAAGGGCCTCCAATCATAGTTGTAACAGGAAGATCTTTTGGATTTGACTTAAGAGAAACTCTAATCAACAAGTGGGAGGGAAAATTATGAAATTCAAAACATTTAGTATTGCAGCTGGAAGCGAAGCTTGTAATGCAAGATGTCCCTTCTGCGTCTCTAAAATGACTCCTAAAAATGGAGTGGATATGAAAGAGCCAGAAGTGAACTGGAGAAATTTCAAAATCGCGGCCAGACTCGCAAAACAAACAGGAATTGAAACAGCAATGATTACCAGTAAAGGAGAACCAACTCTTTTTCCAGGGCAAATAACTAAGTATTTAGATGCTCTTGCTGAATTTGAATTTCCATTCATAGAATTACAAACAAACGGAATCCCAATTGCCGAAAAAAGAGATAAATATGACCAATTTATTAGAGAATGGTATAAGATGGGATTAACAATGCCAGCGATTTCTATTGTGCACTATGATCAAGAAAAAAACAGACAAATTTACCTTCCACATAAAGAGAAATATATAGACCTTCCTGAATTAGTCTCTTACTTACACAATGTCGGATTTTCTGTAAGGTTGGCTTGTGTTGCAGTTGACGGTTTTATAGATAATAAAGGAGAATTAGAAAAATTAATTGAATTTGCGAGAGAAAATAAAGTCGAACAGTTGACTGTCAGGCCAGTAAATAAACCTGAAAAGTCAATAAATTTTGAAGCGTATGAGTGGACAAAAAATCATCATTTGAAACCGACACAATTAGAAGAAATTAAAGGATATTTGAATAGAAATGGAACAGGATTACTTGAATTACCTCACGGAGGAACTGTTTATGATATTAACGGTCAAAATGTTTGTTTGACTAACTCACTTACTAGAGATACTGATCCTGAAAAAGGCAGGCAGTTAATTTTCTTCCCAGATGGACGTATAAGATATGACTGGGAAAAGGAAGGAGCAATCTTACTATGAATACTAAAACAAGATTGAAAGCGATGAAAGCAGTTTACACTTATTTCTTCCCAGAAGTCAGAAAATTAGTACATGGCACAGATAACTTAAGAGATGATTTGTTTTTGACTAATACATCAATGGAAGAAGCACAAAGAATAGTTGATTCTTTAAACTTTAGAAAGAAAATTATTACTCCAGCAACTTTAGAAGGAAAAATAGACTTGGATGCAATTCATGAACCAGTTATAGAAAGAATTACTGAAATCTACGAGAAAGTTGTTTCCGGAATTTCTGACTACAGGTATAGATACTTTACTTCAGGATCAAGCGAGGGAATATTCCACATTCTGGCTGAATTAAAAGCGCAAGGAACAGATCAAATATTTACCCTTGCTGGCGAATATGAAGGATACAAGGAATATGGAAAAACTCTAGGTATTAAAACTCGAGAGATAGATATAGACAGAACAAGAATAAGTGCTCTTGAAAAAGGAGTTTGGTTTATTTCAAATCCTTCTGCAAAGTACGGCAATATAGTTTCAAATAGCACAATACAAGAAATATGTGATAGAGGCAATAAGATATTCTTAGATCTTGCTTATGTTGGATCAACAAAGGGGCATGAATTTAATGCTTCCCATGAAAATATATCTGCTCTCTTTTTGTCATTCAGCAAACCATATGGAGTCTTTAGATTTAGAATAGGATTTACACTTTCCCAAGAGCCAATAAATTCTCTATATGCAAATAAATGGTTTAAAGATATTCAAAGAGTTCTTACTGCTGTCAAAATCGCAGAAGAAATCGGTCCTAATACTTTGTATGAGAAATATAAAGAAAAACAATTCTTGATTGTTGAACGAATTAATCAAGAATTTGGATTAAACGTTAGCGCGAGTGATGCGCTATTATTGGGGAATATTTCTGGGTCAAATGCAGATAAATTATCTAATGCACAGAAAGAATTGCTTTTTCCATACAAACGCGGTAATGGATATAGATTATGCTTAACACCCTATTATGAAGAAATTGAAAGAGGAGGCTTAACAATATGAAAATAGCATTATTTGGAGGGAGCTTCAATCCAATTCATAACGGGCACTTACAAATTGCTAACGAATTAGCGGATAGAAAAGTTGCAGATGAAGTTTGGTTTATTCCTTGTGGAAATCATGCATTTGGAAAAGGTCTGGCCAAAGGAAAAGATAGAGCAAGAATGATAAATTTAACTATTGGTGAAAATTCAAAGCTTAAGTTGATTAATGTGGAATTAAAATCTAGGAAAAAGAGTTTCACATCTGAAACAATAAAATATTTGAAAGGAAAATTCAGCAAAAATGAATTCTATTTTATTATTGGGGCTGATAATTTAGAAGATTTAAAAAAATGGCATGACTTTGAATATTTGAAAAAAGAAGTATTATTTATTTTGATAAACAGGTCTAAATTTGGAAGAGAGAACAATTTAGGAATAAAAATCTATTATTTCCTAAACCTTCAGAATAATGATTCTTCTACAAAAATAAGAGAAAATGTAAAACAGGGCTTTTCTATTGCAGACCTTGTTCCCAAAAAGGTTTATTATTATATAAATGAAAGGAGATTGTACAAATGAAATAATGATGAAAATACAACCTAATGACAAGTTGATATATGTAGGGCATCTAACTTTGGTGAAAAGACCCTATGAGGGAAGGAATTTTGATGTAGTTGTTTCAAAAGATGCTGCAGCTATGTTATATATTGATGAACATGACAGAGCATATCTGACAAAGCAATTCAGGCCTGCTATAGGAGAAGAAGTTTTAGCATTGCCTGCTGAAACACTTGATAAAAAAAGTCTTAGCCCTCTAGAAACAATGATTGAGGGATTGGAAGAAGAGTGCGGCATAAGAATAAAACCTGAACAAGTCAGACAAGTTGGTAGAGTTATTTCTTCAGATGGCCATGACAGCGAAAGAGTATATTTGTTCTTGGCACATGGTAAAGGAGAGAAAGTTTCTCAAAGATTGGAAGACTCGGAAAAGATAGAGGTCGTTACTTTACCTTTTGATGAAGTTTATAGAATGGTAATTAACAACAAAATAGAAGGTTCAAAAACAGCTTATATTGTTATGTATGAAAAACTTAGAAGGTTGGGAGCATTAAAATGAAAGAAAAATATCGAGCAGCGCTTCTTGGATGTGCAATTGGAGATACTTTAGGTATGCCTGTTGAAACCTGGCCAAGAGAAAGGATAATGAAGTATATTCTTGGAGGAATAAAAGAGCCAATTGATGGTTTTTTTGTTAGGAATGCTTCTGGAGAAATTGTAAGAGAAGATGAGTTTGGCAAAATAAAATATTTTGGAGCAGATTTAAAGAAAGGAGAATGGACTGATGATACTTTACTAACACTCATAGTAGCTGAATCTTTGTTAGAAAGCGGATTTGATATTAACATTATGGCAAGAAATCATGTTAAGGCTTACGAAGCCTATCGAAAAACAGACGGCAGTGTTGGAGGAGGATTTGGAGGCACTACTCGAGAAGCTATCGAGAAGTTAATAGCAGGAGAAAGACCAGAAAACTCTGGAGTAATAGGCGGTCCTGGAAATGCTCCTGGAATGAAAATGGCCTCTGTTGGAATGTATATGCATACAACTGGAAAATATGATGAGGGACTGGATTTTGCTTATAAAGCTGGAAAAATAACTCACTTGGATCCAAGATCTTTAGCTTCCGGTGTTGTACAATCTCACGCTGTCTATTCTGTGTTAGATGGAAATAATAGAAATGAATTTTTGCAAGGCATTATAGAGATATGTAAAAAATGGGAGAAACCATTAAATGATCAGTTTACTTGGCACAAATCTGGAGATTTGTTATCTAGAATAAATTGGATAGTAGAAAATAGAAATGCGAACGTAGTTGAAGCTTATACAAATCTAGGAAACTCAAGTGCAGTTTATAAGTCATATCCTTTCGCTCTCTTTATGTTTCAAAAGTATTATGATGCTCCTGACGCAGTCAAAGAGGCTTTGTTGGAAACAGTCAATTACGGCGGAGACTGCGATACTACTGCTTCGACAGGCTGTAAGAGAATGACTTATAGCGTTTAGCACCGAAAAGTTTATTT
>JBBSYK010000074.1:0-18011 GCA_038045285.1 Nanobdellota archaeon
GGAAAGAAAGTTTATGTTCTTATTAGAAAATAAATTAATTAGTACGCAAGGCTGGCGATAACAGTTATTGAGTAAAAACCTTGCTCCCTCCTTTCACTTTCTTTAACAATCCACTTTATCTTCTGCTTGTTAAGCTTTTTCATAAGACTCTGTTTTACAACAGAGCTTATCTTATTTGTCGAGAGGAACTTATTTCAGGATAAAACACTAAAAATTCCTCACCGCAATATATATATATATATATATATCAAAATTGTCTTATTTTAGAGACTTTAAGAATGCTTAAAGCATAAATATGAAAGGAGGTGATAAAATGGATAATAAAACATTGTGGACAGTTATTGTTACTGCCTTGATTGTAGCAGTTCTTACATCTTTGATAACTGTGAAGCTGACTGGGAATATCGTAAATATTCCAACAGTTTATCCCTCGCCCACAAACTATACAAGTGTTTATACAAAGGCAGAGGTTGACAGTAAGTTTGTAAATGTAAGAGCTAATTCGTGTGATGCTGATGGAGTTTGTGAGACTATAAACTTGGTTGCTAAAAATACGTCTATTCTATCAAATGTATCTGCTTTATCTGTTGATACCATAAATTTATGGGCGAGATTTTTAAACTCTGTTCAGGTTATTACGACTGATTATCTAACAACATATAAAGGACTAACAAGTTATTATAATTCTACACTATACGTACAAAATCTTACAAAGGGGCCACCTATACGTCCTGAGCAGGGATCTAGATTTGTGTGCGTAGACTGGAAAGGCTTACTTTATGGAAGCGATACTCCTTGCAGATAATTAATTTTTATTTTTTCTTATTTTTCTTTTTTATTTTATGTTTTAACAAAAACAATCTTTATATACGCTCTAAAATATGAAAAAGCATGTGCGGAATATTTGGTTTTACGTGGAAAGAAAATAGGCTTTTGAAAAAAGGGCTTGCAAAAATTAGGCATAGGGGGCCTGATGATTTTGGAACATATTCTAATAAATATGTATCTTTAGGGCATAGAAGGTTGAGCATTATTGATTTAACAAAAGCAGGAAAACAGCCAATGTTTAATGAAGATAAAACTCTTGCAATAATATTTAATGGAGAGATTTATAATTATAAAAATCTGAAAAGTGGTCTGAAAAAGAACCACAAGTTCAAATCAGAAACTGACACAGAAGTATTGCTCCATTTGTATGAAGAGGAAGGTGTAGAAATGCTTAAGAAATTAAGAGGCATGTTTGCTTTTTGCATTTATGATACAAAAAATAAACTGTTATTTTTTGCCAGAGACAGAGCAGGAGAAAAACCCCTTTATTATTATTTTGATAAGAAAAAACTGATTTTTGCATCTGAAATTAAAGCTTTATTAGAGTATGATAAAATAACTAAAAAAGTTAATATAAATGCCTTGCATTCTTATCTTACATTTAGAGCAAATACCACTGAAGAGACTATGATTAAAGGAATATACAAACTGCCTGCAGGTAATTATATGACTTACAATATTAAAACAAATAAGTTAGATATCAAATCTTATTGGAAATTTAAAATTGAAACAAAGAAGACCAATGAAGATGCTGCTGTTAAAGAATTAAAATATTTATTAGAAGATTCTGTAAGAACCAGCATGGTATCTGATGTACTTTATGGGGCATATTTATCTGGAGGCATTGATTCTGGAATAATTGTTGCATTAATGAGCAGGCACTCATCTAAAAAAATAAAAACTTTTTCTGTAGGATTCAAGGAAAAAGAATATTCTGAACTTGACGAAGCTAGATTTTTAGCTTCAAAATTAGATACTAATCATCATGAGTTGATAATTGGAAGAGAGGCGATAAAAAATCTACCGGAAATTGTTTATCAATCTGATGAGCCTATGTCTGATCCAACTTCTATTCCTATTTATCTCTTATCTAAATATGCTAAAAAATATTGTACAGTAATTCTGACTGGGGAGGGGGCTGATGAACTTTTTGCTGGATATCCTCAATATAAATTTATGAAAATACATGATAAATTTATTAAGCATATACCTAATAAATTAAGAAAGATTATTCCGAAAATTGTTGAAAAGATGCCTAATGTTTTACTAAACGCAGGTTTTCGTTTTTCATCTGCTTTAGGAAAAAAGGGCATTGAAAGATTTTCTAAATTTTTAATGACTAATAATAAATCTGAACAGTATTTGCAGCAAGTGTCTATATTTAACGAGGCGGAGAAAAAAGAGCTTTTAATTGACTATAATGCTGATTTTTATAAATCTTATTTGAAAAAATATTTTTATGATTTTGGCAAAAAAGGATTAATTAATTCTTGTACAGAGTTAGATTTTAATGAACCTTTAGTTGAAGATCTATTAATGAAACTTGATAAAAATTCTATGGCTTTCTCTATTGAAGGCAGAATTCCATTTTTAGATTATAGGATAATAGAATTGAGCGCCAAACTTTCTGATGATTTAAAGCTGAAAGGATTTAAAGATAAATATATTTTGAGGAGGGCTTTCAGAAGGCTAATACCTAAAAAAACTTCAAAGAGAAAGAAGAAGCATTTCTTTGTACCAATAGAAGAATGGTGCAGAGAAGATCTTGCTGATCTAAGAAATAAACTTCTAGGCAAAGAATATATTGAAAAACAAAAAATATTTAATTACAATTATATAAAAAAAATAAATTCTGAATTTGAAGAGTCCCCTCTTTTTTATTCGAGGCAATTATGGTCTCTGATAGTCTTCCAAATATGGTACAAGGAGTATATTGAAAATGAAAAAATCAAAATCTAAATCCGGCTCTATGGACAGATTCGGATATGAGTGGAATAAGTATAATAGAATTATTCCAGAATATGAGCTTCAATTCTTAAAATGGGTTTTTCCATTAAAGAAAGAAGATTTTAAAGGCAAAAAAATTTTAGATGCTGGATGCGGCATAGGAAGAAATTCTTATTGGCCGCTTATTTATGGTGCAAAGAAAGTTTTAGCATTCGATTATGATCCTAGAACAATTGAAGTTGCCAAAAGAAATCTTGCCAAATTTAAGAATGCTGAGATAAAATACAATTCAATTTATGGTATTGATTTTAAAAATAAATTTGATATATCTTTTTCTATAGGAGTTATACATCATTTAGAACACCCTAAGGAAGCAGTGAAGAAACTTATCAAGGCTACCAAAAAAGGAGGAAGAGTCTTAATATGGGTTTATGGTTATGAGGGAAATGAATGGATTGTTAAATATATTAATCCAATAAGAAAGATTACTTCTAAACTGCCCGTATTTATAACTCATTTTATAGCATATGGATTTTCTATTCCTTTATATGTCTATGTAAGATTGTTTAAGCAGAAGAAAGATTATTTAAAACAAATAAGCAGATTCAAGTTTTGGCATTTGCACAGCATAGTTTTCGACCAATTAATTCCTAAAATAGCAAATTATTGGAGGAAAGAAGAAGCTTGCGAATTAATGGAAAAACAGGGTTTAAAAAACATAAAAGCTTATCAAGTAAATGGAAACTCATGGACAGTTGTTGGAACTAAGAGATAGAATGAATTATTACTTTAGCAAGAGAAATAATAAAATTATTGCTCTTATTTTGTTAATTTTTATTATTATCACTTTAGCTACCTCTTATTATGGCTCTACAGATCTTGGAGATTATGCAGATGTTGCAAAGTTTTTTGCTGGAGATTATAGAGCAGATATAAGATCTTCTCATAGTTATTTATTTGGTTTTGTGCATGCTCCATTTGTAAAATTGACTCAGAGTTTTATATTTTTTAAGATATCAAGTCTATTCTTTCTAGCGTTATTAATTTATTCTCTTTTTATAATAAGTGGAAAAAACAAAAATACTTTATATCTTTTGCTTGTATCGCCAATAATATGGTACATGGCTCCATGGATAAACCCAATACAGATTGCTTCTCTTTTATTATTATGGGCATATTATTATTTAGATAAATATGAAAAAGACAATAATACTAAATATCTCATTTATTCTGCTTTGCTGATAGGCTTAGGTTGGGCATTTTGGGATACTATTCTTTATTTTGGAGTTTTGTTAGCCATATCTTTTCTTTATAATAAAAAAGTCTCTCATTTAGTTTTTTATATCATTTTTATTTTCATCGGTCTTGCACCAAGACTAATTTTAGATCAAATTCTTTTTAATTTTGCTTTCTATACAAGCATTAAAACTTTCATTTCAGGATTCGTAAATTTGGCAGGAGGAATATATGGAGCATCTTATGGACATACAAAATTAGCATTTTTTAATCTATTGCCTTGGTTGTTGACCATTCCAATAATGTTTTGGCCATTATATAAGAGAGAATTCTTTAAAGAAAATAAGAAAACAATGATATTCTTATCTTTATCCTTTTTACTCCTGCTGACTAATTCTCAGATAAGATATTTGCTCACATTAGTTCCTATAATGCTGTTGTTAATTAGCAAAAATATGAATGAAAGGGCATTAAAGATTCAATTTATTTCTTCTGTTATCATAACTATAATTTTTATTATTCCTTATATCATCCTGATTGGATACAATATCAATGGAGAAATATATGGAACAGATATTGTCGGAATAATAGCCAAAAAACAATTTCAAATTTCTTCAATTCAGCCAGCAGATTTAATTATAGAAGATCTTTTAAAATTGGAAAAAGAATTTCCAAATGAGATATTTATTGTCGGCAATAAACCGGACGACTATCAAATTTTGGCTGATTTATATTGGAATAAGGAAATAAAAGAATTTGTCAGTATTCAGGATTATTCTCTCTGGAAGAAAAATGAGTCTATCATTTTCAAAAAAGAGTTCTCTCCTCTCTTGAATATTCCAGAGAGAAGGCAGATTTGGATTGAGGGCGGCATAAAAAAGAATGAAAATGATCACACAAATTATAAAGATATTAACTACGCTCTATCAATAGGGGAGCCGATAAAACTTGAAGGATTTAATATTGTGAAAAGATATAATCAATTGTATATCTCAAAAAAGGTATAAAAACCTCATTTATTACATTCTAATATGGATAGCAATTACAGTAAAAATAAAATAGAAAAAAATAAATTTGAAAAATCACTGCATCTTATTGCAGCCAGTTCTATGGTTGTTTTTATAGGTGTTGCCTTATCAAAGATATTTACTTATATTTATCGTATTATTATTGGAAGAACTTTTGGTCCTGAAGTTTACGGCCTCTTTTCACTAGCAACAATGCTTCTAATATTCGTAGTTGCATTCTTTTCTTTTGGACTTCCGGAAGGTCTTGTTAGATTTATTCCTTTTTATCGAGGTAAAAACCAAAAAAGCGAAATTAATTTTATAATAAAAAAGACATTTTCAATATTAATTAGTGTAAGTTTGATAGGATGTATTTTATTATTTTTATTGGCAAACTTCATTTCTCTTGAAATTTTTCATAATTCAAATCTTATTCCTTTTTTAAGAATAGCTGCCTTAACTATACCTTTTTTTATCTTGGCTAATTTATATCTGGCAATTCTTAGAGCTTATGAATTTATAGGCATTTACTCTTTCATATTAAATTTTCTTCAGAATTTTATAAAGGTTGGTTCTCTTTTATTTTTTATAATTATTGGAATAAAAACAAACATAGTTATGTATTCTTATTTTCTAGGGATTTTAGCAATGTTTATAGCATCTTATTTTGCTTGCGATAAATATGTTAAAATTGTTATTAGTAAAAATCTAAATATTAACAGAAAGAAAGAGATAACTAACGGGCTTTTTTCATATTCTTGGCCTTTGACTTTATTGGGAATTGCTTCTTTTGCTCTATATTGGATCGATAGCTTTACCATAGGTTATTTCAAGACAGTAGCAGATGTCGGATTATACAATGCAGCTATTCCACTGGCAGCATTACTAATGATTGCTCCAGATCTTATTATTCAATTATTTTTTCCAATAGTTACAAAAGAATATTCAAAAAAGAACTTTAAACTAATAGAACAACTAAGCAAACAAGTAACTAAATGGATTTTTATTATGAATCTGCCTCTAACGTTGATCATGCTCTTATTCCCTGGAGCAATAATCAATTTAGTTTTTGGACAAAATTTTCTTGCGGCAGAACAAGCCTTAAGATTACTCGCCTTTGGTTCTTTATTTGGCTCATTATCTATCGTTCCAAGTCATCTCATTTCTATGATGGGTAAATCAAGACTAATGCTGGTTAATATCTTATTGATGCTTGGTCTTAATTTAATCTTAAATATCATTCTCGTTCCAAAATATGGGCTAAACGGCGCCGCCTTTTCAACAATGATAATTTTTGTTTTATTGAGTTTAACATATATCATTCAAAATTACTATTATCTTTCTTTTATTCCGATAAGAAGAAAAATGTTATCTATAGCTCTTGTTTCTATAATTCCTTTATTGGTAGTAATTGTGCTAAAAAGGCTCATAACGCTTAATTTCTTAACTGTATCACTATTAGGTTTTCTATTTATTCTATTATATGCTATTCTTATTTTAGCTTTTGGATGCCTGGATAAAAATGATTTTCTAATAATAAAAAAATTTAGAGATAAGATAACTAGGAAGAATTAAAAACCAGTTTCTATAGCCTAAGTTATGAACGAAAAATATATTAAAGAAGATCTGAAAATGTATCTTCAGAAAAAGAAGATAATTTTCGCTGGCTGGAATGTTGAAAGAAAAGACGATAGTCCCTACCAAAACTGGTATCTTCCTTTAAGGGATTTATTTGGAAGAGTTATCTTATTTGATACAGCAAAACTTTATTTTCGCTATGGAAAGAAAGCAATGAATGAGCGGCTCTTAGCTCTTATAAAAAGGGAAAAACCAGATTATGTCTTCTTTCTCATAATCTACGATGAAATTAACCCTTTATTGTTCAAAGAAATAAAAAAAGCATCCCCCAGTACAATAACCTTGAATATGTTTACTGATGATGATTGGAGATACGACGACTTTTCGAGATTTTATGCTCTCCTCATAGATTACCCAATTGTTAACATTACTGACAAAGATATGGATAAATCATACAAGAAAGATGGAATTAATCACCTTTCTCTATCTCTTAGCATGAATTGCAAGCTCTTTAAGCCTATGGAAATTAAAAAAGAATACAATGTTAGCTTTATAGGCAGACCAAATAAAAGTAGGGTAGATTACATAAAATATCTCTTAAATAAAAGAGTAAGCGTTAAAGTTTGGGGAGATGGGTGGGAGAATTATCCTGAAATCTCGGAAGCATTCATGGGAAGAGCTAACGCAGAAGAGATTGTCGTAATTACCAATAAAAGCAGAATTAATTTAAGCTTTACAAAAGGAGGATATGGTAAAATGCAGATGAAAGGCAGGATTTTTGAGATATCTGCATGCAAATCATTTTCATTGATAGAATATTTTGAGGTTTACAAAAGATATTTCAAAGAAAACAAAGAAATAATTATGTTTAAAGATAAGAAAGATCTTCTTGATAAAATAAAATATTATTTAAGAGATGAAAGAAAGAGAGAAAATATTGCCATTGATTCATATAATAAAACACTTAGAGCTTACAACAAACATAAAGAAATCCTAGAATATTTCAAAAATATACTTGATAATGAGGAAGAGATATTAAATAAAGAAAAATTCGAAGTTAAAGCAAAAATTGCAAACATAGTTATCGGAGAAAATAATACATTAGAAAATTTAAAGAGAATTGTAAAAGAGGCAGATTACATATCTTTTACTGGCAACGGCTCTATCGCGCATCCAATGAAGACTTATTTGCAGATATATTCTCTTAAAAAGTCAGGAAAGGAAATTAGTTGTTGCGATTACTATGTTTCAAACGGTTTATTAAAGAACATCCTCTTGTTTAAAGCAAAACAAGCTAGCGTTTCCTTAAATAGAGGCGCTTTTAAAAAGTGCCTCTTTCTTCAACAGATTGTTGTTAAAAAAGAATTTTTCTTAGAAAATATATCTAAATTTATGAGTAGTTTAAGCGGAGAAGAATTATCCATTATTGACGATAAAAATACTTCTTTTGTTTCTATTCCATTAGTAGAAATAAATAACTTTCCTAAATTAGATTATAATGATTTCAAAAAAGCTTTTCAGATGAAGTTTTTAGATACACTATATTCTCTTTATTATCAAAATAAGCTTTTTTCTCATTATTATCTATATATATTAACGGTTCTTTCCGTAAAATATTCAGTATTAAGAAAAATATTGGTTGAAAACATAAAGGATAAGCGCAAGATTTCAAAACTAAAAGAAAATATTTAATTAACGCAATGAAATTTCCATTCTTCTTGCATTAGCTCCAGGAATAAAATACTCTCCCTTGCTTATTAAAGAACAAGAATAAAGTGGTCTTGATCTTTCAGAGAAATTCGAATATGATCCATGTATGCAATTTCCGTGCAAGACAAGAAGATCGCCTTTCTTAAAATTTACATCAACATGTCTATCTTCCCACTCAGCAGGCATTAAAGTTCTACTTCCTGGCGCCTTGCCCTTTGCTTCTCTATAGCTTGGGGCAGATTCGGCAGAAAGCAAACCTAATTTGTGGCTGCCAGGATAAATATAAAGAGCGCCATTTTCTTTGTCTGCATCTGCCAAAAATAAGTTTGTTGTTATATATTGTCCGTTTGGATTTTGAGGATATGCATTGTCTTGATGAGGTTTCCAAGCCTGTTCGCGAGCGTAGCGCGTGCCTGCTTCTTTGAAAAGCATCTGACTCATTAATGCGACAACCTCTCTTTCTTGTAAAGTTTCTAATATATCTTTCTGTCTAGTATTTCTCATTACTTCTCTTAGAAAACGAGAAGTATTCAACAAATCTTCAAGAATGGATTCTATTACTTCGAACTCTCTTGCTCTGGAAGAATTATCTTGATATTTATCTAAGACTTCTTTTACTCTGTCAACATAAGACCCTATTGCAGGAGGTTCATCAGCATCAGGAAGGGCATATTTACATCCAGAAAGTTGAGCGATTAAGAATTCTGGTCTGTCTGGATTCATAATAGCAGCAAAGTCTCTATTAGCATATGGCCTTATTTTATCGAGTATATAATCACATTCCTCATGCGAAAAAACATTAGGCACCACTAAATACCCATCTTGTCTATAAGAAGATATTTGATTTCTTGAGAGTTCATA
Source organism: Nanobdellota archaeon (assembly GCA_038045285.1). Taxonomy (GTDB): domain Archaea; phylum Nanobdellota; class Nanobdellia; order Pacearchaeales; family GW2011-AR1; genus VGKP01. Next base: position 9,168 of record JBBSYK010000074.1, read on the forward strand.
AGCTTTTTTTTCTGATTTTAATTCACTTTGCATTAGTTTCGTGAAGAATGAATATATATAAATATTTATATTATTATGTATAAATGTTTATAAGTATAAAAAATACAGAGTCTCGATGAATCTATCTGTCTATGGTAAATTTGCTGTAAAAACTGCTCTTAAGGCCGGAGATATTCTTATGAGAAATTATGGAAAAATACAGGCTCTTGAATGGAAACTAAAAACTAATTTTAAAACACAAGTAGATGATGAAAGCGACGCTTTAATTAGAGAAGAAATAAGCAGAAAATTTCCCGCACATAGTATTTACTCTGAAGAGAACAGAGATAAATTAGGAAAAAGTGATTTGAGCTGGGTTGTAGACCCTTTGGATGGCACAATCCCATATACCTATGGATTTTGTGATCACTTTAGTGTTTGTATCTCTCTTGCTAGAGGAAAAAAACCAATTGTCGGAGTTATTTACGCTCCTTTAAGAAATGAACTTTATGTTGCTGAGGATGGAAATGGCGCGCTATGCAATGGCCAAAAAATAAGAGTTTTACAACATGACAATTTAAATCATTCAATTATCGGATTTGGGGCTGGAAAAGAACTTCCTGAATTTAAGCGTGTAGATCAGATTAAATATGAAAAAAATCTTCTTGATGTAAATGGAGTTACTACCACCATAAATACTGGATGTGCTTCTGTACCACTTGCTTTTGTTGCAAGCGGTAAAATTCATGGCTGCTTCTACCCTAATCTCGAACCCTGGGATATGGCTGCTGGTGTTGTGATAAACAGAGAGGCTGGAGCAAAAGTTACTAATCTTGAAGGAAAAAAATGGACATTAGACGATTCTTCTATTCTTACAGCCAATCCTGTATTACATAAAAATCTGATTAATTTATTGCACCAATGAAAATAGATATAAATGATTATTACAAACCAATTATGAAAAGAGAAGTTAGCCATCATGCTGCTGTAGCTATAATTGAATCTGAGAATAAGAAGGAGTTTTTATTTGATGTTTATGGAGATAATTATGCAATTCTAGATTATCATAGTAGAATAAATTTAATAGGAGGAAATCATAATGATGAGGATATTTCTCCATGGGATATCTGGAAGAGAGAAATAGAAGAAGAATTTTCTTTAGATGATATTGAAGAAAAAGGAGAGAATTTGACGATTCCCGGAAAGAGCAGCAGACCAAAAGGAGAATTTGCACCATTAGAAGATATTTTAACTATAAGAAATGAAATAATAAAAAATGCTCGACCTTACAAAGATTTTTACTTTGAAACTCCATCACTAAGAATGTTCAAGGATGAAGAAATTATAAAACTTCCAATAGGTAAATGTATCTATAGCGTTTTTTTAAGCAGTGTAAATAATGATTTGTTTGGAGAAATAAAAACCTATCTAAGAGAAGGCAAGGCAATCAAACAAGAGGGACAAACTTGCATAAGGAACATAGAGCAGTTAATAAAAGAAGAGCCTTTATGCGCAGCAGGTACTGGATTAATAATGAACGATTATTTAGGTGTGAATATACCTAACCCAGATAATGCAAAGTTAGAATATCTAGGAAAACCACGTAATTTTATGCAAGATTATTTATTAGACTTCGAATATAAAAGACCTGTAAGAACTGCTACGGGTTAAGCAGATGAACTCTAGCATTTATAGGATAAGAACTTGGTCTGTATTTAGCTGGCCGATCATCTAAGATTAAATTATCAACTCCATCTTCATAGGCACGGAATATTTTTTCACAAGCTTCAGTAACATTCCATCCGTATTCAAATTCCGGCTTGGTCATTACACGTGTTGGATAAATTCCTATAACGCGTATATTATTGTCTGCCGCCTCTAATTTTAACGATTCTGTAAAACCTCTAAGTCCATGTCTAACAGCAGTATATACGCTTCTTAGCTTCTTTGGCTCTAAGCCAACAATAGAAATCATATTCATAATACAACCTTCGCCTCTTTTAATAAAATATTTATATGCTTCTCTAGTAATTTTTATAGGCACGTTCAAGCTTACATCAAGCATGTCCTTAATTTGCTCATTACTAAGTTCATTTAATGGAAGACCTGGGCATCTATAGCCGACATTATTTACCAAAACATCAATACCTCTATCTCGCGAGATCTGTAAAAGTGCTTCAAGAGTTTTCGAATTACGTACATCGCCTTCGACAATATCTGCCTCCACGCCTTGATCTTTTATTTTTTTATACATTCTTTCTAGATCGTTTTGATTTCGACCATGAAGAATTATTGAATAACCGTTTTGTGCAAATACTTCTGCGAGTCCTGCACCAATGCCGTTGCTTGATCCAGTTATTGCAGCCCATTTGTCCATTAATTTAATTTAAATTTGACCTTCTTAAAGTTTTATGTTATTGAGAACAACTTAAAATAAAGATTAATATAATGAACTATTAGAATCAAAATAACCACGAAATGGCTGACCAAAAGTGAGTTTTTCTTCTCTATTATAGGAATTATTTAAGGGCAATACTATTTTCCTGCCTGTTTTTCTATCTGTATATATGAGTTTTCCTCCACCTTTTACAAAAGGTTCTGCTTCTTCTTTCCATTTGTAAAATCCTACAGTTCCTCCTGCGAGACCTGCAAAAGCAGCTGTTGATATCGCAAAAAATACACCTAAACCCGGGATATCATAATCTTTATTTATACTCTGTCCAATAGCACCAAGTGCAGTAAATAAAACTCCAGGAATAGCTCCAGCAACTAAACTTAAACCTAATCTAGAGAGAAATTCTTTTCCATAACTCCATTCTTTAATTCCCTTTTCCATAAATCCATTTTTCACAAGTTCTTCTAAATCTTTTATACTATACTCTACCATTAAAAATTTATTGTTTTAGAGTTTTTAAATTTTAATATATTTAATTATATATTATTGAATTATGAATATCTAAGAATTAAGAGCGGTCTGTTGAGTATTTGTATGACTATAATTTTCCTTCCTAAACTCTCCTTTTTCAGATTGTTCTAGCAGCTTATTTAAGCCAAGATAATTGAAACGCGATTGATAGAATTCAGATTTATCTAAATATTGTCTCGCTATATCTCTAGCTTGTTTAGCGCCTTCATACATTCCCAAACGATCTCGCAAAACACCTAAATAAAGATAGGCCAATGGATTTTCTGCGCTCTTCCTCTTTGCTACTTCTCCTAGCCAGCGTTCCTGCATATTAAGTTTTTGAGCATTTGTTCTTTCTGTAGGATTTTTTAAATCTTCATAGTTAATATAATAATCTAAAAAGAACCAAATATTTTTTAGTTCTTCTCTATCAGGTGCGTGATTCATATCTCTATGCAAAATATTTTCAAAACTTTGATCTGCACGAGATCTTAATTCTCGTTCATATTTTGATCTTAGACCGCTGCCAAAACCTGTAACAAAACGATTGACTGCTTCATTAGTTATATCTGCTCTTTTTTGTCCAGCTTTTTCCATGCCTTGTGCCATTTCTGTACCTGGGAGAGGCATACAAATCTGTATTGTATACCAATCAAGATGCATTTTTTTAGCAAGTGCAACCGTGTCCCACATTTGTCCAATAGTTTCTGCAGGATGCTCACCATCTTCAGGAAATCCGATTATCAAAAATCCTTTTGTATATATATTTATATGGCGGTCAAGAATTTCTGCTGCTTTGAAGAATCTATCTATTGTAGCAGGCTTATGAATTCTCTTTAGAATTTCTTCATTTCCTGATTCTATACCAAAGCTCATACCTATACAGCCAGAAGCTTCAGAAGCATGTGCTAGTTCTTCGTCAAGCGCCGCGGCAATAACTCCATTAGATGCATCCCATGTAATTCCTAATCTTCTATCAACCATTTTATTAAAAACTTCCATTGTTCGCTTTTTATCATTTAACAAATCGTCATCAAGCCAGACAAAATGCTGAATTCCATAATCATCTCTTAGCCATTCCATTTCATCTACTACGTCATCAGCAGGTCTGTGCCTTACTCCTCTTCCATTGAACTCTCTTACTGAGCAGAATGAACAATGAGCTCTACACCCTCTTGATTTTAAAATTGTGCTGCATTTTATATCATCGCCGCGGAGCCAGCTCGCATAAACTCCTATCTTTCCATAATCTGTGTATTTGCCTATAGGTAAATCTTGATAATTAGGCCTGCTTGTTATAACCTCTGAAGAAGGTACGTTTCTTTCATTTACAGAAACAAAATCATTATCAATTAAAGTAGCTATTTGAGTTAATTTACTCTTGTCAAGCTTGCCATTTACAAAGTCAACCATATCTGGAAAACTATTGTCTGATTCATATAGTGAAATAAAATCTATACCTTTGCCTTTTTTTAGTACTTCTTCTGCTGCAAGGGCAGGATGTGCCCCTCCAGCAATTAAAGGCCTGTCAGATATAGATTGCTTGATATAATCTACAACTGCCTGCATTGAAGGATGGATCATTGTGTACATACAAGTTATTCCAATTAAATCAGGATTGAATTCATGGAAAACTCTCTCAATCTTTCTATGCCAGACTTTGTCATAATCAAACTGTTCTACAGGAAGAGTGTTTACATTTTTCATAATTTCAAAATTAAGGTCAGTTATTTTTGTTTGGTAATTTCTAGTCTCTAATTGACTAGATAGTAATCCTAAGCCGTAGGGAGGATAACAAGGATAGCTTTGTGCTCTTGCAAGATTAATATTGAAATTATCCTTAGTAGTCATAGGCGGATTAATAAGAAGAATTTTTTCTATACCTGAAGGAAACTTGTTTTGAAGCTTTGCAGCAATTAAACCACTTGCTCCTGCTAGAGTATTACAAGGAAGCCCTTCCCCTTCTTCCATTATTTCTTCCAATGAAACGTCTTTTCTATATTCTGTTAGTGCCATATATTTTTGATAAAATAGATATATATAAAACTTTAGGCACGTTATGATTACGTTGAAACCGGGCTTAATCCTGCATCTTCTATTCTCTTGCTTAGTCTAATGTAGTTTTCTACTATTTCTTCTTTTGTAGGTGTTTTTCCCCAAGGAGCATTTTCATGATATTCAAAACTAACAGTTGGTGTTCTTGTACTATCAAAAAGATGATTATTTTTCTTCCAGTCTGTATCAATATATTTTATACCGTATCTGTCAGGATGATTGTATACGTCTGTGCCAGGTCTTATTGTAAAAAAAGAAAGAAAAACAACATCGGGTTTTGTTTCTTGAATAAAATTCCATGTTCTGTCAACTATATCTTTTGGCTCTCCAGGAAGACCTAACATCATATACATTCTAACAGCTATATCATTATCTTTTAATAATTTGATAGTTTCTTTTGATTTCTCGACATTTATTTTTTTGTTTATTATATCTAAAGACTGCTGCCATGCACTCTCTACTCCTAAAGCCATAGCAACGCAGCCAGATTCTTTCATTTTACTTGCTATTTCAGTTGTAATGCCATCAACTCTGCATTGACCTCTCCAAATAATACCTGTACTTGCTAAAGCTTCTAGACGTGAAATTGCCATTTTTCTATCAAGAGGTATTCCTATCTCATCTAATAGATTTATACCTTGTATTCCATAATCTCTCTTTAGATATTCTATCTCGGAAACTATATTATCCGGGCTTCTATATCTTATTCTAGGATTTATGCTTCTTATTTGAGGAATTGCACAAAAAGCACATTTGTAAGGGCAGCCTCTTGTGAAAACGACTGTAGTTCCTAGAAGATCATCATATTCTTTTTTGTGACGCACCGACATCATTCCTTTTCTTGCTGTTGTCGCTTTTGGAAGAAAGCTTCTGTTTGCATAAGGATAAAAATTAATATCTACAGGTTTTTCCTGACAATAAACTTTTTTTAAAATATTTCTTTGTAAGTCTTGAACTACTTTAATAATTGTCTCCTCTGCGTCACCTAAAACTACTGAATCAAATGAGCTCGAGCAAGAATCTGAGAATAACGTTGCATGCGGCCCTCCGGCAATGTGTTTTGCTTTTGGATATCTTTCTTTAATATTTTTTACCATTTCAATTTGATCTTCGTAGTCTACTGTATAAATTGATTGAAGATAAACATCTGCTTCTGGAATACGATAACCTACAAATTCCTTTTTTACGCCCCTCATATCTTCCAATGATAGTTCTAAACCTCCATTGTATCGATCTTGAAGAATTGTTAATAGCTGCATCTGCGCGTGCTGATCTCCTCTAAATGGATTTTTAAGATATTCACTTGGAGGAGTTATAAAAGTTAATTTCATAATAAATGTTATTAAAATAGTTATTTATATTTTTCTATTAGAGTTCTTTTATTTTTCTTATTATATCAGAAGTGCTGATATCACCAGCGCCTGGTAGAATTTCCCTGCCTAAAACAACAAGCTCTAAATTATGTCTCTTAGCTATTTCTTCTCTGTAAGGTATATTAAAAGCATCATTTTTTATTAAATAAACATCTGGTTTTAACATTTCTATTAATTTATCAATTAGAATTAGCTGATTCTCTTTTGGTGCATCATAAGTATCTAATAATGCATAATCAACAGGTTTCATGCCATCTACCATTTTTAGTCTAATATGTTCATTCATAATAGGTCTTTTATCTCCTTTGTAGTCCTTGATGTTTGCGTCTTTGCCGACTGCTACTACAAGATAATCGCCATATTTCTTACATGTTTCGAAAAAAAGCAAATGGCCGACATGAGGAAGATCAAAAGTTCCTGAACAAAATACTATTTTTTGATCTTTGTGTTTTTCTCTTATTTTTGGAAGATCGTCTGGAGTTATTATCATGACATTTTTGAAGAATGCAGATATATAAGTATTATTGCGATTTAGGAGCTCTTTATCTTCTCAATCAACTTTGTTGTGCTAATATTATCAAACTCTGGCGGACAATTTCTTTCTAGAATGACTAATTTGATATTGTTTCTCTTTGTCATTTCTTGTCTATAAGAAATATTAAATGCATCATTATTAATTACATAAACTTCTGGCTTTAACTTTTCTATTAGATAATTAATAAGAAATAGAGGGTCGTCTTTTGGGGCGTCGTATGTATCTAAAAGAGCATAATCGACAGGTTTCATGCCATCTACCATTTTTAGTCTAATATGTTCATTCATAATAGGTCTTTTATCCCCTTTGTAGTCTTTGATGTTTGCGTCTTTGCCAATGGCAACTACTAATATGTCGCCTTGCTTTTTACAATCCTCGAAAAAAAGCAAATGCCCTACATGAGGAAGATCAAAAGTTCCTGAACAAAAAACAATCTTTTGATCTTTATGTTTTTCTCTTATTACTGGAAGATCTTCTGGTGTTATTATCATGAGATCTGGGGATAAGCATAATATATAAATATTGTCTCAAAGTGATCGTTATATCTAAAATAGATATTAAAATGGAATTAGATGATTCAACTGAAAATAAAATCAAAGAAAAAGTTCTTTCTTATTTGGAAAAAGGCAGACCTGGATGGGATATACCACATACCCTTTCTTGTGTACACTGGATGAAAGAGCTGTTAAGATATGAAAAAGGAAATTCAAGAGTTTTAGTTCCAGTTATGTATTTCCATGATATCGGTTATATAGAGCTCATGGAAGAGAATAAAGATCTTGATTTGAAGAAGAATATGGATTTAAAAGAAGAGCATATGAAAAAAGGAGCAATAATTGCCAAGCTAATACTTAAAGAGGTTGGAAGTTTTAAAGAAGAAGAGATTGAACGTATTGTGTATCTCGTAAGTATTCATGATAGTTACGAAAAGATTAGTGATGGCAAGGATATTGATGCTCAACTTGTCTATGAAGCTGATGGTTTAGGTCAGATTGATAGAGAAAGAGTTAAACCTACTTATTCAAAATCTGATGCTGAAATATTTTTGCAAGATTTCCAAAAGAAAAGAGGCCAGAGGTTTAAGACGGAAAGTGGAAAAAGATTTTATAAAGATTTGATTGAAAAAGCTATAAAATATGCTGAATTGTAAGGTTAGTAAAAAATTAACTAGAACTTAAACCCTGCTTAACTATATTTACAAACGGCATCATCTCTTTCTGAACAATTTTTTCTTCAAATGAATTATTTTCAGTATTATAAGTTATATAAGAGACATGATCGGATCCCGGATACTTAAAATCATGCTCTTTTATATCCTCCCAGAGTTGTGCGAGTTTGTCATAAACTTTTGTATTATTTGGATCTGAAATTAAGCCATCGCTGTTTGGTCTTTGATTAATTCTTTTCTTTGCTTCTTCAGATGAACAGACACATTCAATTACTAAAACTCTTGCTCCTGCTCCTGAAGCTACACCATAAAGTTGCTGTCTTCTAAACATATACCTATGCACAGAATCAACAATTATCCCTTTCCCTTTATTCAGAGTTTCTGCAACAATACGATCAATCTTTCTTAAAGTTGCATCTTGAGTTTGTGGCATCTTTTTTATCCCTTGCTGTCTCCTTATTTCGTTCTGATCTATATGCGCGTAATTTAACTTTTGGGCTATTCTTTTAGAAATTATTGTTTTTCCTGTACCTGGCAGACCAGCAATAACCAGCAAAATGCTATCATTTAAATTTTGAAAAAGATTCTGGTGTTTTCCGTTTGTGCAGTTACATTCTGACAGAGAGAGCTGATGCTTTGAACATGATGGCATCTGACAGGAAATAGGATTTTCAGATAATCCATTGCATCCTCCAGTACAAAAGTAATGAGTCATATTTTTAATTATTTGAAGAGATATATAAACATTATTGTATTTTTAGATGTAATTGAACTCAGTAGATGAACATTTTAAATCTTTTTGAGCATGAATTTATCTACTGATAGGAAA
>JBBSYK010000075.1:0-14797 GCA_038045285.1 Nanobdellota archaeon
ACTTATAGCTTTATCCCCGCAGCAAGCTGCGGCGGTATTACGGAGAATAAAGAAAAATAGGGGTGCGTTCTTAAATAAAATATATGGATTTAAAGTAAAGGATAAAAAGTATAAAGGTCTTCTTGAAGAATTTCAAGGAGAAAAGTTAGGAAAAAGCACCATTCTCATTCCAATAGAATATAGGGAAGATATAATAAAAATCATAAAACATTATGGTGTAAATGCAAAAATAATCGAAGTCTATGTTTAAATTTTCGTTGGCTGATTGACAATACAAAAAAGCTTAAATACTATTGATATCTATAGAAAGCTATGGTGACAACAATACAAGTTGATGAAAACACTAAAAATGTGTTAGACAAATTAAAATCACATCATAGAGAATCTTATAATGAACTCTTGCAAAGACTAATTGAAGTATTTCAATCAGGAGCTAAGCGGGAGCAATTAGTTGAAACTCTAGAAGTAATTTCTGACCCTGAAACAATGCGGGAAATAGCAGAATCTCTAGAAGCATATGAATTAGGAAAAGGAAAAAGTCTTAAACAACTCAGAAAAGAACTTGGAGTTTAAATGTATGAAATTATTATTCAACTACAAGCTGAACAGTTTATTAAAGGACTGAAAAAAGAAGAGCAAAAGAAGCTTTTAGGTTCTATAGACCAATTAGCACAAAAACCCAGATTAGGAAAAGAATTAGTTGGAAGATTAACAGGATTAAGAAGTCTGCGAGCAGGAATTTATAGAGCAATATATAAAATTGAAGATATCAAATTAATTGTTCTGGTTCTTAGAGTTGGCTATAGAGGAAATATTTATGCACAAAAATTCTATAAATAGTATTTGAATTAAAGTCTAACCAATAGAAACTCTGGTTTCCCTGTATTTAGGCTCTTTTTCAGGCTCATTAAGTTCATTAAGATATAAATTCAATTTTTTGCTTAACCTTTTCCTTTGAAAAATATAGTATCCAAAACCAAACAAAAGGGCGGCGGCAAAGCCAATCATAACATAAAACCAAATCCTGCTTTCATAAAAAAACACTTTTACTTTTTCGGTCAATCTGTTGCTTATCAGCCTTTTGCATCCATTAATCGCCTCATCAACTTTCTTCGCTGCTTCTGTAAAATTCTTATTTTCATATAACTTCTCTGCCTCCTTAACAAGTTCCTGAGCTTCCGCACATTCAGGATTTTCAACAATTAATTGTTGAAAGAATACAATTTTTTCCTTAATATGCGCTCCCTCTATAACCGTCAAAACAATTGATGCCCAATCGCTAAATGCGGGGCTATCAACACTGCCATTGACTATTATAGTATACGTTCCTGTGTTGCCGCTGGTTCTAATAGTAAGTGTTGCATTCTCACTCTTGCCAGGATTAAGAAATTCTAATCTGCCGGCACTTAAAGAGGCTTTTACATCATTGCTTAAAATTCCATTAAGAAAAACATAACTAGTTAAATTAATACCTCTCAATATTGTTGTCCCTTGATTAGCTATCTCTAATGAAACAAGAATTATATCATTCGGTTCAGCACTCACAGTTCCTGGTAAAATTATTTTTAAAGAAACTGGTTTAGTAACATTCTGCGCTGTTGTTGACCCTCCGCCTCCTCCGCCTCCGCCTCCGCCTCCACTGCTTGGTGTTGGAGTTGTAATCGGTGTTGTAAACGTGACTCTAAAATTATTACTTGTTACATTTGATATGGATCCATTTGAACTATCCAAATCACTCGCAGTAATATTTAAAGTTTCAATTATAGCAATCGTAGCAGTCAAGTTTAATATCCAATCAGAAGAAATTGCAGCAGTGATGTTGCTGCCTGAAGAATTACTTCTTATTGTAAAATTAAGAGTTTGATTTATTCTTCTATCGCTGAAGTCAATATCTGAAAAATAAAAAGTAAGATTAATCTGCAAAGGAGTTCCATAAGGTCCGGACATATCATTAATTGTTCCAGAAAAATTAACATCTGCATTTGCATGGCTTATATTAAAGCTAAAATTGCGTGTTGCATTTAAATCTGGATAAAACGGATTAAAAACAAAAAGAGTTAAATTCACATAACTGCCGTAAGTTTCATCTGTTAAATTTGGAGTAAATCTCCAAGTAAAATTAGTTGCATTGCCAATAGCGCTCACATTATTACGTAAATGTCCTGCCAATGTAAAATACCAAGTCAAATTATCACCGGCGCTATGATTCACAACAAAGGTAGATAAATTACTTTGATTATTCTCACTAAGATTAAACACATATCCAGAAGCAGGAGCTAACATACTTGGTGTATCATAAACATTCAGCCAAAAGTTATTTGATGAATTTTCCCCGCTTGTATCCTTAACAGTAATATTTATTCTATAAATGCCTGATTGGGTCCTGTTAAAAGTTATATTAATCACTCCAGTTGTGCTATTGAAAGTAGTTGCATTAAAAAATGAAGTTCCATTAATAAATGCTCCTGTAAAAGTAAAGTTAGTGCTTGCGCTGTCATTCCCATCCTCAACATCTGTTGCATTTATATTAAAATAAAAAGTCCTATTAACTGAAGAAGTCTGATTTCCAAGAGCAGACAAAACAGGTCTATGATTAATGCTTCCCACAGTCAAGTTAATTCTTATAAAATTAGAAGCATTTGTCACATCACTTACATTAATAGTAATATTATAGCTTCCTATGGAAGCTTTCCCAGCAATAAAAGTCGTTGTAAAAAGAGATCTATTTGCATTTATCCCGGAATCAGTTGGAAAAGAAGAATCGCGTGCAAAACTAAAAAGAGATGAATTTGGTCCTTGGATAGTTAAACTTAACGTCAATGACTCATTATAATAACCCTTCTGCCCAATAGGAATTCTAAAATCCTCGTCCTGAGCAAAAACACTGATAGTTGTAACATTATCCTCCGTTGCATTAATATTTGAATTAGCATCAATGCTGGCATTTGTCACAGTCAATGGACTCTCAATAATTGGCAGATCTTGAATATTAAGAACAGTAAAGTTGAAGATAAGCGTCGAGCCTGTTGCATTATCAGAAACATTAATAGTAACATAGTGCAATCCTGCATCAGCATCTGTTGGCGTAAAGTTAATCGCTCCTGTACTTGAATTTAAATTAAAAGAAGGAAAAGCAGTATTGTTAATAAAAGAGAAATTAAGTACATCACCTTCAGCATCGCTTACATTAGCGCTTAGATTAAGATAAAAAGCAGCACCTTCATTTATACTATGATTAGTTGCAGTTGTTCCGTTCCATTGAGGTGCAGTATTGCCAAAAACTCTAATAATAAATATTTTAGAATCAATAGAAAAATTATTATTATCTCTTACGCTTATATTAATAGTATGATTGCCAGTTCCCAAATCATTAGGATTAAAAGTTATCTGTGCTCTTGTTTTGTTCGTCCCGCTGATTTGTCCTTGTGATGTAATATTTACATAAGGTGTCCTGTTCGAGCTAAAAGCCAAAGATTCATTATAAATAGTTTTATCAGGAATAAGCAAATTTTCATCAGTCGCATTCACTAAAATAGTATAATTATTTGTTGTGTATGCAGTTGCATTTGCGATAGTATCAAGAGAAACAGATGCATTTATAAAATTAATAAAGAAATAAAATCTTGTAGAATTCATGCCTTTAGGACTTCCAGTATCATTTAATGTTATGTTTATAGACCAATTTCCGACATTTTCTGCTCTTGGAGTAAAATTAACAATAAAAGTTGAATTATACTGCAAAGAAGAATTAAGTGCTTGTGTATATGTACTGTTGAAGAATGTTCCATTAGAAAATGTAAACCATGTAAAATTAGCACTTATAGTAGCATTATTGTCTTCATCACCATCAGAAACATTGACTCTGCATATAAATCTTGTCCCTTCAATTGCATTTCTCTCATTATCGCAAACATATCTAAAATAAGGCGCGTCATTTATATTTTGCACAGTAAAATTAACAATAAGGCTTCTTGATGCATTAAAAGGGCTTAAATAGTTATTTGTATCTCTGACTGAAAAATTAATCGTATAATTGCCAACATCATTCTTAACAGGCGTAAAAGTAATGTTTATTGCAGTTGAGTTTGTTGAATATTGCGCTGAATTAAACAATGTACAATTTGTATTGTTTCTATCAGACCAAGAGGCAGTTGTACAATTTAAGAAAGTAATATTAAATACAAAAGGCAAATCATTTTCTTCATCATTAGAGAGAATAATATAACTAAACAAGCTCGAGATATTGAATGTCTTATTTTCTAAATTCAAGAAATTAGGCGGATCGTTTAAAGCTGTGATGCTAACAGGTAGTGTAGCAATATCATTCCCTCCATCACTGTCAGTAGCTGTAAAAACAAGATTCTGCGACTGGCTTGCATTCAAGTTAGTCTTATTAACAGTCAAAAATCCCTGCGATGTAAAAGTATAATTTGTCAGTGTAGTGCTATTGCTTTGATTAGCAAACAACAAAATAGCAATATCATTAAAATCATCTTCAACTGTCATATTAGAAATATTATAAGTGCATAAAGTATCTTCTATACAGGAAAGAGTAGTCATTGCTCCAGTTAACTCTGTTTTATTAATCCATGGTCTTGTGTTCTTTATAGTAAAATTATCATTTAGAGTCACATTTCCATAACTGCTGGTGCAATTAACTTGGAAACTCAGATTTCCCTTATATGTGAAGTTAGTGCTATGATACCATAAAAAAGAAGATGAATTGTAAGTCATATTAAAATAATTTCCATAGTTTCCTATTGTCGCGTTATATCTGACAGTGCAATTTCCATTGCCATTAGATCCATTTATTATTGAATTGCTGGAATTACTATAGTTGGAATAAAATGTAAAATTCCAATCATTTGCTGCTTTACTGTATATTGCACCATAACTTAAATTCTGGCCGCTGGCTGTCCCTCCAGACCAAACAGATAAATTAGCACTGCCGCTTGAGCCGGAGCTTAACGCTTCTGCTCTCAATGACAAAATGAGCATTACAAATACAAAAACCAAAATTACAAACACCTTAACTAATTCTTCATTGCCTCTTTTCATATATAATTTGCTTCTTCAGCACTTTTTCTTAAATTCTCAATCATCTTCTTTTTCTTTCGTTTTTTCCTCCAAAGCAATATCACCAATATAATAGCCATACTTAGAAGAATAACTATTAAAATGTATTGAAGAATTTTTACATTAATTATTTTAGGAATCGGTGTAAAAGGACATCTTTTTATGCATGGACCTCCGCAGTCAATTCCCTGCTCTCCTTGATTTTTAATTCCATCTGAACAAGTTGCACAAGATGAGCATGGACCTCCGCAGTCTATAAGAATTTCACATTTCCCATCATGGCAATTTCTAATTCTATCAAAACAATTTGGCGAATGTGAATAATAACATGCCTGTACTTCAGAAGGCTTTGTTGTGTTTATCTTTAGCTCAGTACAGTTCTTAACATCTGTACATGTTCTCGGCTGATAACCGCATACCTCTGCGCTAAAGCCAAAAGCCAAACATCCTTTGCTGATAAAATCCGTAACATTACTAGCTAATTTATAGACGCTCGAAGAGCCGCTAGAACTAATAGTCTTACTAGCATTTATGGGCTGGCAAATATTCCAATCTGCGCATCCCCACAAAGACTCACATGTTGTCTTTCCTACTCCGCCTCCGCCTCCACCTCCTCCTGCTGCAGCGCTAGGACAAGCGACTCCTGTCACACTAACATTCCATTGCTGCGTTGCATTTAGCAAACCATCAGTTACTTCAAGTTTTACATTTCTCACTCCTGAAATTCCACAGCCAAAAGTATAATTAAAATTAGGAGTCAAAGTACTGCTATCTCTCTCATTAAATACACCATCAACATACCAATAATTATCAGTAATCGTTCCATCAGCATCTTTCACAGTTGCATTAAAATTCAATAAATCAGTTCCAGTTGCAGAAAAATTACTTGAGTTAGGATAAAAGTTAAGAACTTCCGGCGCTCTATTCTGACTTGTTGCAGTAAGGCTAAAATTAACACATGTTGTCATATTGCTTCCTGTTTGCCCGCAAAGACTAACATTAGGATGAATATTCTGCAAAGCTCTATCTGTAACACAAATACTCAAATTATAAACTCCAATATGTGTTGTATTAGGGCTCACATTCATGACTCCTAAAGCACTTATATTGAAAAATGCTGTTCCAGTTAAAAATGTTAAATTAAAAGTAAAGTTTCCAGAAGTTCTATTGTTGCTTTCAACATCGTTTACAACAACTTCTTTGTAAAATGTACTGTTTTCTCCTTGAGTCCAAACTGTTTGAACGCCAATGCTATCAACAGTTGGTGCATTATTAATTTCAATAACGCTTATGTTAATCTGTCTAGAGTCCGTATATTGTGCATCACTAATGTCAACTGTTTCAGTATGATTCCCAAGATGACTTTTTCCTAATTTACCTGTAAAAATAAGAATTGAAGTGTTCATAACTCCTCCATTAGTTCTTGTTGGAGTAACAAAGAAGGGATTATTTGGGGTAATGCCAGTTGTCAATACATCTTCATCTATGTCAGTTGCAGTAAAATAATTGCTAAATGATGCACCTTCACACACATAATGCTGATTTTCTAGATTATTAATCGCAGGAGCAGAATTCGGAACAGAAATGAAAAAAGTAACATTTGCGTTAATTATTCTTACTGAAGACTCGTTAGCAAAAACTTCAAGCCTGTTCTGCCATCTTACTGCAGAAAAAGTAATATTTGGAGTAAAAATAACATTTTGCTTAGCATATGCATTATGCTGTAAATCAAAAAGATTATACCACCAATTCGACGGAAAAAAGTTAATCGGAGTAACATTTAAGCTTAAAGAATAATTCGCTCCAATACCAAATGAATAAGTAGTGTTCTCAGGGCTAGTTAAATTCAACTCTGCCAAAGGTCCTTCGACAAAAATTGCGAGCGACCCGATTACTGATGCTCTCCCAGTTATCTTCTGCGAGAACAGAGGGCTTTTTAGCACCACTATCGTCTGCACCAAGCTAAATAAAATAATTAAACTAAACAATAAAAAAACAGCTCTTTTTTTCATTTCATTATAAGAAATAGGCAATATAAAAATATTACTTATTGCCATAATTGGACTTTTATTCAAAAACAGCCTGATCACCTAGAATAATTATCTTCGAAAACAATAGAACAAGCAGATTAAATGTCAACTAATTTGAGGCTTCCTATTTTAAACTGTTATTTTTATCAGAATGTTTATCTGTTTTCGCTCTTTAAAAAAACAAAACTTATTTCGCCGGAATAATTTCCAAATTCAGCATCACCAGGTGCTTGTATTGTCACTCCTACTTTCTTGCTCTCCCCATGTTCAATAGACAAATTCTCCTCGACAGTTAAAAATTGCGTCAAAGATTTAGAAGCAAAAACCTTTACAATAATAGGAAAAGAATAGCTATTTCCTAGAATAACATTTCTTACAGAACTCCCTCCAGGTGTTATGGTTCCATATGTGAGCGCTGTCTTGTTTACGTTAAAACCTCCGAACTCTCCAATCGCAAAGGAAACATCGACTTTCTCAACCTTTAAAGCCCCTCTAAATGGACTTATTGCTCTATAAATAAAAAAAGCCCCTAAAAAGATAATTCCTAATAGCAAAACCACGATTACTATCTTGCCTATAGTCTTTTTTTTCTCACTTCTTTCCCCTACCATCTTTCACCTCATTTTTCTTCTTCCTTCTAAACACAAACCATCCAAGAATTAATACAGTTAAAATCAAAGCAGCTATAACATAAATAAGAATGCTAATCTCTCGTTCAAAATGTAATTTTGCAAGTATTTCAGTGCTTCTTCCAACATAATAAACAGTTAAGTTAGCTTTAAAATCATTAGCTTCAATAGGTATAGAAGTAGTATCTAAATATCCTGTTAAGGTTTGTCTCTGAAAGCCATTTAAAGTCATAGATGGAGTTTTAAAAGTTATGTTATATTCAAGTATTGTACCTGCAACATAAACATTTTCCAAAGGATCATTCCAGAAACTCTCTACATCAACATCAAATTTATTAATTAAACTTCTCTGAAACTCAGTCGTATAATTAGAAATATTCACCAATAACTCTCCTAGTCTGAAACCTGAATCAATTTCAGCTTTGCCTTCCTGAAAGTCAACTATACCTTTTGTTTTATATTTTCCAGGGTTATAACTGCTGGAATTTAAAAAACCAGAAAGATCTTTTATTTCAGAAGGATGAACAATAAATCTTCCAAGATTTATGCTTTCAATCTTTTTATCTGAAAAATCATATATTTCAACTTTATTTTCTGTTAAAACAGACTCTCTTCCAACACTAAAAACTTTAAATGTCATAGGAATAGGCTCTCCTGCTTTAGTATCAGCAGTAAAAAATTCTAATGTCGCATACTTCCCAGGAAAAGGCACTTTTAAATTAATAACTGCTCTTATTTCCCCTACTGTCCCTATTGCTGAAACTCCACCTTGTCCTCCTTGCTTCGCTCCCACTAACAGTCTATTATTGCCAGGATTTAAATCGTCCGGAGAAGGAGGCAATTTCAATAATAAATTAACAGCTCCTGGTCCATCCAAATGCTCTGTACTTAATTCAGCATACTTTTTCAAATCTCCCTCGAGATATATACTTAAAGGAATATCTCCATCACCAAAAAATTTAAATGTGAGAACTTGTTTAAGATTAGGTTCATAATTCATTTCATATTTAGCTGGGCTGACACCTATCGCTGCAGAAACAAAGTCCGCATTATAAATGTTTAATAGCACGACAATAAAAATCAAAAACGCTGATGCAAAAAAACCCCCATTATACCTTCTTTTATTAACCATCTCTATTAATTATTTTATAGATTTTTATATCTTTCTCTTTCAAAAATATTTTATTTAAATAATATTCTTGTTAACAGCAATTAGTAAATCCTCTACTAGTATTTCATTATTATCTATCAATTACAATATGTCTATACTATATCAAATACAACAATCACAAACTATTTAGGCGACGGCCATGGCTTAACAAAAAAAGCTGCCCTTGACAAGAGCGGCTTTATCAATATTACAGTAGCTGTCGCAGTCAAAGTATCAGATAAAGATCCTGTAAGAGAGTTAGAAGGTACTTGCAGTCTTATATCAATTCTTACTGTATTATTTTGCGGATGATATTGGAACTTATCACAAACAAGAAAAGCAGCAGTGCTTACACCAGTAAATACGCTCATATTATATACATGCACTCCAGCGTCTGATGTAGTTCCATTAGTTGCATTTAAACATGCACTTTGATTGCCAAACTGTCCAGAAACATTCCACTGATAAACAGGATTTGCTCCTCCTATAAAAGTAGTTGCAGATTTTCCTGATGCCAACTGCAAAGAAACATTAGTATTACCCTGATTCACAAGAATAAGGCCTCTGCTATTTGCTGTCCAGTTTCCACCTGTTACTGTTCCAGCAGAAGTATCTAAAGTCGCATTAGGCGCTCCAGTATTAACTCTTCCAGAGCTCCAGTTAATTTCATAAACAGTAAAATTAATAATAGCAGCAGCTTCCACAGATAAATTTGCTGTTCCTGTAGCTGTAGGAAATCCAGTTATCCAATTAGTTTTAAAGTTTTGAATAGAAACGCTGGTAAATAAAGTTCCAAATCCAGAAACCACCAAAGCAATTATTGCAACAGCAAGAAGCAGATTCTCAGACTTCATTTTCCCCCTCCTGACAAAACAGAAGATTCAACATTCAAAGCAACATTACCATCCTGCAATCCAACAGAAGATTGACCTTGCCGCACATTAGAACCAACTGGCTTTATGTTATTCAAAGACAAAGTCAATATTACAGAAAAAACTGAAAAAACTATCGCTAAAATTAAAAGCACAACAATAACCTTATTAATCTCTGCCATATCTCCTCATTTTGATATTTAACTTTTTTACTCTCTCTTTTTAATTGTTAATAGTAATAATAATGACTATTTAAACTTTTTTATCTTACAATAGGTGTTATTTGTCGCTATTTGAAAGTTAACATAAATCAGTTGCAATAATAAAATTAACCATAAAATACCGTCGTAGAATGCACCACAATTAAGTACACTTAACACTTAAATTTTTCTAGAAATTTGTAAACTGCATAATTAAAAAAGACGTCAAAAGCTTGTTTTTTATGTTTTATAGCATAATGATAAATATTGCATTTTCCGAAGAGAAAATATTTTTTAATTAGCAATAAATCTATAGAGGACTTTGAATAACCCTCAAAATGAATATTTTCTCGGAATCTCCTCGTCGATAAGAGTTATTAGAATATGGGTTTTTCCAAACCCTCTATAATGCCTCTATTGATATTTATTTACTCTAAATTTTTTATTAACTGGCGAAGTCAGGTTTTAAAGAAAAAAAGATGAGGGATTCATTGAGCATAGATGGCGCGATGTTTTCTTCTTTCTTCTATTCTTCTTCTTATTCTCTCAAGATTATCAATATGTTCTATTGAAGGATGGCTTGATTCTTCATTTTGAATAACATGAGGCTCTCCTGCACTTTCTTTTTTTATCGATATTTGGTGTATAGGTATCATCTCTAGCAGCACGTTCTCTTTTTCAGCAGGCTTGGCATTTGCATCATATTTTCCTATCTCAAGATCGATATACCTTTTAATTTGTTTACTTACTAAACCCAGATCTTTTGGAAATTTTCTGCTTTTTTTCCATATTTTAGAAATATCCAGAAAAGAAGATTCTTTCTTTTCTTCTTTTATAGAGTGTTGTTCTTTTTCTATTAAGGTTTTCAAGTCTTCTATAAGTGCTTTTAGTTTTTGCCCATTTATTTTCTCACCAGAATAGAGTGCTTCTACCATCTCATAGCAAAATGTTGCTGCTTCAGGCTTATTTTTTTGCAGAAAATAATCAACAAGTTCATCATATTCGCTATTTTTCAAGATATGAAATTTTTTTATTAAAAAATCTCTGACAAGAACGTCAATGAACGATAATGTTGCTTCTATAGGTTGTTTCGAGCTTTCTATTTTTTCTATTTCACTCAAGTAACTGTTCTCTGCTCTTCTCTGATTTAGCATATCTAGATTTTTTTCATCACTCATTTTTATTCTTTTTATAATATATTATGTTTATTATACTGATATTTTACTATAAAAACTTAATGTTCTAGTTTTTGAGCCTTCTAAGCGCGGAAACAATCTAATTTTATCTTGTAAGCATTTATTTTTTATATATTTTGAGAACATAAAGCAAAGCTCAATCATTTTTGTTCCAAATTATATAAGCCAAAAACTATCTAAGGTATAGTTCTATATCTGCTATTAGCAAGATAATAAATAACCACTATGAGCAAAATTGATAAAGAAAAAAGATAATTTGAAAGTGGAATAGAAACTCTCTTCATCTTTAAGTCAGCAATTTTAGAAAAAGCAGCGGCTGTCGCTTCTTTATCTTTCGCCTTAAAATACGATCCCTTAGTATTAAACGATATAGCTTGCAAAGATTCCTCATCTAATTTAGTTAAGCCATAAGCACTCTCACCTCCCTCCTCAGTTCCTATAGCAATTGTATGAATTATCAAATTATTATCATTAGCATAATCAATAGCCTCCTGCAGATTACCAATATTTATCTGCCCATCGCTTAGAAAAATCATAGACTTATTATCATACCCTCTTAAAATATTAACTCCAAGAACAACAGCATCATATAAATTCGTTCCTCCTGAAGCACTCACCTTGATATCCTCCACTGCTCTTGAAACCAGCTCTTTGTTGTCTATAACATCTTGTTCTAACCTAGCTGCACTGCCAAAAGAAATAACTCCAAATCTTGTACTAATAGGGTTCTGTTCAACAAACTGCAAAGCAGTATCTTTCGCAGAATCAAGCCTTGTTGGTTTAAAATCATCTGCCCCCATGCTGGCAGAAGAATCAATTGCTATTGCAAAAGAAAAAGAACTTGCCTCTACCTCAGTCCTTAAAGTTAAACCTGCTGAAGCAAATATAATTACCAGCATTAATAAGCAAGTCAAAATAAGAATTACTAAATTTTTTGAATAGAATTCAACTCCTTTAATTCGTGCAATCGCTTCAAAATTTGCAAACCTTAGAGCCTTAGATTTATACGCTCTAAGACTAAGGAAATGAATTAAAAATAATAAAGGTATTATTAATAGAAAAAATAAAAATTTAGGGTATATGAAAATAAGCCCCATTTAGAACCTCCTGACCCTTCCCTTAATAAATTCTGTTACATCGGGCACAAAAGACTTATTTGTAATTAATTCCACAAAGTCTATTCCTGCTTTTTTAAAAATTTTCTTAATCCTATCTTCCTCCTGCATCATATAATTTGAATAAGAGTTTCTAGCCAGTTTTGGATCCACTATAATTTGTTCTCCTGAGCGAGGATCTTCAAGAACAAATTCTCCTCTGAGATTAGGCAGCTCCTTATCCAAAGGATCCCTGATAACAAATGCCATTATTTCATATCTAGTGCTTATTAAATCAAATTGTTTTTTCACTTTTTTATTTATTCTGATAAAATCAGACAAAAAAATGACAGATGTAACGCTTGAATCAAACTGATTTGATATAAATTTAGTCACTCGTTCAAATCTCGAATCTCCTCCATAATTTTTAGCAGATGTTAATGCATCAACCAGCTTAAAAAATTGGTGTCTGCCCCTATTAGCAGGTATAAAAATCTCTTTTTCATTAAATAATACAAATCCTACTTTATTATTATATCTCAATATTAAATGTGCTAAACCTAAAGCTATTTCAGCTGCAAATTCACATTTAAGTTTCTCTGTTGAACCGAAAACCATATTATCGCTGGTATCTATAATAAAATAAATTTTTAGTGGAGACTCTTCCAGATATCTCCTAATAAATAATCTGTTAGTTCTTAAAGAAACTTTCCAATCCACAAGACTAATATCATCATCAAAAGAAAACTCTCTAAAACCATCGAATTCAAAACTTTTTCCTCTAAAAAATCTCTCAAACTTCTTTGTTTTAACCTCGAAATGGTGCATTGAATCTCGCAAATCAGAAATCGCACCGTCTAAATCTACATTAAAGATTTTCTTAGAAGCACTTTCTGAATCAATAATTTTATTTTCTCTTTTTGCCATTTTCGTTAGATAATGAACTCTAGGGGGCTTTTACCAATTTTAATATCTCATCTATAATTTTTTCAGGAGTAATCCCGTCTGATTTTGCTCTGTATGAAAGAATAAACCTATGTCTCATAACATCTTTTATTACAGTTTTTACGTCTTTTGGTATCACATAATTCCTTCCATTAAGCAAGGCTTCAGCTTTCGATGCTATATACAATGAAATACTTGCTCTAGGAGAACACCCTAATTCCACATATTCTCCATGTGGAAATTCTTTATTTCTTGACCTCTTTACAATTTCAACTATATATTTTCTAATTTTATTATCTAAATAAATTGAATGAGTCAATTGCTGAAGCTCAATTATTTTCTGGGGGGAAAATATCTCTTTTAATCCATAATCTTCAAATTTTTTAAATGTGATATTCTCGCCCATCAATTTAGATTCATGTAATTCATCAGGATATTCCATTGATATTTTAAAAAGAAACCTGTCTATCTGTGCTTCAGGCAGAGAATATACTCCTTCTGTTTCAACAGGATTTTGGTTGGCCATTACAAAAAATGGTTTAGGCAGTAAAAAAGTTATTTTGCCGATTGTAACTTGTCCTTCCTGCATTGCTTCTATTAAAGCTGACTGAGTTTTCGGGGGACTTCTGTTAATCTCATCAGCAATTATAAAATGGGCAAATATAGGTCCCTTCGATATTTCAAATCCCTTCTGAGGATCATAAGTTGTCAATCCAACTATATCCGTCGGCATAAGGTCTGCTGTAAACTGTATACGTCTAAAAGTACACCCGCTTACTTGAGCTAACGTCCTTATCAGCAAAGTTTTTCCAATTCCGGGAACTCCTTCTAATAAAACGTGCCCGTTGCATAATATCGCCCTGATTAGCGAGTCAACAGTCTGCAATTGTCCAAAAAAAGCCTTGCCTATTTCCTTTTTAATATCTGAAATAATCTTAGATGTTTCACGAACACTAGTCAAACTAGCCCTTCTAATTCCCTCTTCAAATAAACCACTTTCACCTCTTGCCATTTTTCTCTCTTCTTTTCCTAACCTCTTTCTCTAAAAACAATCTTATTATTTAAACTTATCTTCTTCCTGAAGCTCCTGTAATAACTAAACATATTTTAGTCTTCAAATAAAATAATAAAAATAAAATCGTTATTTATTATTTACCAACATATTCGCCTGACTTAAATCCTGACGAAAAAGTTTGGAATCATTTAAAAAGCCATAAACTTAAAGCACATCAAGCAAAAAATAAAAAAGAATTTCGACCATTAGTGCTATCAAAATTAAGAAGTATGCAAAGAAGTCCTAATCTAATAAAATCTTTTTTTGTTGGCAGTTATGTCATATAAGCAGTAGAATTATCTATAGACTTTATCGTTCAATATGATAATTTAATTGCTGTTGAGGTTAAGACAAATCCTAAAATTACTAGGGCGTTAAGAAGTTTCATTGAGACCTATAAACCAAATCTCGCATTGATTATAAACATGAATAAAGTAAATAAAGACAAGATTAATGGATGCGATATAATTTCTATGCCTTTCACCTATCTCTAACTTGAGTTCGCCAGTTAGACAAATATTCAGAAACCATTATTTCTATTGAAGTCACTC
>JBBSYK010000076.1:0-1594 GCA_038045285.1 Nanobdellota archaeon
GAGTATAGATTTATATTTCAATAAGGAGGCGAGATTTAGTACTTGGGGTAGTTAAACTTATTTTTAAGATAACTAGCATCTTATCAAAACATTGGACTTAATACGAAAAACTTTTAAAGAAAAACTTAAACAGTCCGAGCTCCTCATTCTACTTGATCGATATATTTTTAATCCATTTCCCAAAGTTTTATCGTAATTATTAAAGACTGATCAAATTAACTTTTGTATCTCCAACTGAACCGAAATTAGAGGCAGCTAAGTTGTTAATTCCTTTTTCTTCACACGCTTTAATAATTCCACTTGTGGCAGTTCCATCAATAATTACAGCAAATACTTCTCTTCTAAGACTTAGGATTGCTCTACTAACTTCTTTGGCATTTACTCTTCTTATAACATCCAAGGCGTTATCTAAAAGCAATGCATCTTTGCTCCCTTTAATAGTTTCATAGGCTTTTTTTAAAGATTCTTTTATTACAATTGGTATAGCTTGATTCTCTTTACTTTTTTCTGCAAATTCTGCTTCATTTTTCCCATTTCCATTGTTATTTCCAATTTTATTTAAAAATTCTTCCGCAGAAATTTTTTTTCTTAGAGATATTAATATCTCTTTTCCTGTAAGTTCTTCAACTTCTTTGCCATCTGGGGCGACGGCAACCCATGAAATTCGTGCGTTACCGATTACATTTTGAGCAATTAATCTGCCCCCCCTATCTCCATCAATAAATAATGTTATCTCTTTTGAACTGCCTAATTTGGCAATTTCAGAAGGCAGCTTTGTTCCATTCATTCCTATTACATTATTGACTCTGTTTTTCAGCAAATTTACAACATCTGCTCTTCCTTCAACAACTATAATTTCATTTTCTGAAAGATCGCCTGCAGGCAGTCTTTCATCACCATATTCCTGGATCTTTTCCGCTCTGCTTTCTTCTTTTAATGTTTTTGTAAAATCTTCAAATTCTCCTTTGGTTTCTAAAGATTCAAGCAATTTTTTAGCTCTAGAGATAATGAAATCTCTTTTACTTCCTCTTACATCTTCAATTTTTTTAATCTGAATAAATGCTTCAGTAGGACCGATTCGGTCAATTGTTTCTAAAGCAGCGGCGATAATTGTTGTTTCAGATTTGTCAAGAGCAGTTGGCACTTGAATTTCACCTATAGTTTTTCCATCAACAGTTTCTAAATCTACTTCAATACGGCCAATTTTACCTTCTTTTTGCAGTTCTCTCATTTCAAGTTCTGAACCAAGAAGACCCTCTGTCTGACCAAATATAGCTCCGATTACATCTGGTTTTTCAAGATGACCTTCTGCTTTAAATGAAGCATGGATCATGTATTTTATTGATACTGGGCTTATTTTTGCCATTTATTTTTATATCTGCTTATAGTTTAATTGGCTTTCTTAAACTTGCATTTTAATTATACTTCTCACAGAAAGAAATTCTTCTAATCTTAAATGTCCATCCTGGACGTGAATATGAAAGTGAAACTTCTTTCTTTCATTTTATTCTAAGTATCTGCCTATTTAAAGTTTCCTCTTTTAACAGCCTTGCGTACATATTATTTAATCTTCCTAAAATAAGATAATCTTGCT
>JBBSYK010000077.1:0-27737 GCA_038045285.1 Nanobdellota archaeon
CGAAGTGAGGATTTTTTGCGAAGCAAAAAACCTTTAGGGGACGGAGGATGTCACAGTATATATTTGAGCATATTCTCGAGAGGGAGTAAAAAGTACGACTTCTCTTTGAGCAAATGCCCGTATAGCGTGGGCTTCTTCCCACTAAGTAAATATCGCCGCGTCTTTAGGAACATTATTCTTTATCCATTCATATCCAGCAACATAATTAGACAGATTACAACTATTATAGGAAGTAACATCACTAAATTCTTTTCCTTTCCACCCATAGCTAAATGTGCATCCAGAAGATTTAGGTTTTTCGATATTAATGTAAAATATACCTACCACAATAATTAATAATATAAGTCCACCTAACAAATACAACCAATCTTTCCAACCCATACACTTTAAATAATCTCACAGCTATAAAAATATATGCCGACCATATCAAAAGCAAAAAAAGACAAGATTGCAGAGCAGATACTTCATTACCTATTTTCAATAGCTCCAGAAGCAGTTCACACTGCAACCATTAGCAAGGAAATTGCCCGCGATGAAGAATTCACCAAATATCTTCTTAATGATCTAAAATCTAAAAATCTTATTGTGTCAATTACTAAGAACACAAAAGGCAAAAACTATCTCAAAAGACAAAGGTGGCGTCTAACAGAACAAGCTTTTCAAGTCTATAAAAACTATCAACCGTCTCAATCTACTCGAAAGTCATCAGAAACAGATTTAAATAAGAATATTTTATCTTCATCTAACTATCGTAGCTATATATCATAAAATTATTCCCTTACTACACAAATCTTTATAATCTCGTCATCTTTTCTCACAATATGTCAGATCCTATAAAAGAAGCATTCACTAAGGTTAAAGAAGACATAGCTAATTTAAAAGAAAACTTAAATTTAATCGTTGCAGAGCTCAATAATATTAAACAAATATTAATAAAACCAACAAACCAACCAACAATTTTTCCAACACAGCTACCAACACATATTAAAAAGTATCAAACAAATACAACTCCAGATCCAACACATAATTTAACCGAACTCACTAATATGCCTTTAAAAGCCCTAATAACCCTAAATAATAACCTTTCCACTGGAAATGAAGGGGTTCCAACAAACCAACCAACAAACCAACAAACCAACCAACACACTGGAAATGAAGGGGTCGGACAAATTAATACTGATTTAAACAATATTCAGAAAGTATCTGAGGTTCTTTCTTCTTTAGACTCAATAAAAAAAGAAGTTCGCTTTAAATTCAAGAAATTAACCTCCCAAGAAATGAATATATTCACATCCATATATGAATTAGAAGAACAAGGCCTTATAGTCGATTATTCACTTTTATCTCAAAAATTAAACCTTACTGAAATATCTATAAGAGATTATATAAGAAAGCTTATATCAAAAGGCATCCCTATAATAAAAAACAAAGAAAACAACAAAAAAATCATTATTTCCATTAATCCTGACCTAAAAAGAATAGCATCTATTCAAACAATTCAAATGCTAAGAGAACTCTAATCCCATAATTCACATTTCTAGATAATCGTTTAAACGAATTTCTACCCTTACAGCAAAAGCTATCATAATAAATTTCATTAAAGTTTATTTATATCTTCGCAATACACTTAAAACTTCGTTTAATTAACCTTATTTTCTCTCTCTTTTTTATACCTCAGAAAAATTGTTATTTTTTATATCAATTTTCCCTCACTTTTCAGCTTAAATTTCATCAATTCTAAAACTTCTTTATTAATTTAGATTATCAATTCTCACTTTTTTGAATATTTATAAATTGATTCAAAACCCGCACATCTAAGTCTTCTTTTTTCATAAAAACTTCCTTAAATCCATGATTATAACTCTCACTTTTCATCTTTTTGCCTATCTCCTAAGTCATTTTCTCCATTAACACGAACATTTTTATTTTTTGCAACCCTCACTTTTGCGTATTTCATAAGTTTTCCCTTAATTTCTTCAGGAATAAACACTCTTTTTTTCCCATTTTTTTCACTTATTTCTTGAATTAATCCTTCACTTTTTTGTTTTATAGAATTAATTTGCCCTCTGATTGTAGCCCTCTCTTTTCCTAATAATAGAGCAATATCTTCATAACTTAATTTCATATCGCTATTCAAAATTGTAAAAACAAGCAACCTTTCATTACTAGTCAATCCTTTTAAAATACCATAAAAATTGCCTGTTTGAACAGCTGTTTGAACAGGCTTTACAACATCATCAACGCCTGTTTGTTTAGCATAAACAGGCAATTTATCAAACACCTGTTTGTATTTCAACCCATCACTTACCAAATCAATCCCTTCACGCAAAGAAGCAATTTCATTTTTAATCGACGCCAAATCCAATTTTAATTCATTAATCTGATCAAACACCTGTTTATCCACAATATCAAGGTGTTTAATCCACTTTCCAACTACTTCCATATCTTTTTTCACAGAATTAAACCCTTCTTGAGTTTTTTCTTCAAGTGCACCATGCTTATTCTTAAACAACCATCCAAACATAATAATTATTTATCGCCATACTATTTAAATATTGCGGTTATAAGCCCTAATAACTCATATGAATAAAATCAAAAAAACCTTCGGTTTAATCAATCAACATCTAAAAAAATAAACATCAACACCCTCCAATCACAAACAAACAGCTGTTTAAACAACTACAAACACCTCCTTTTCGTCGATTAATATTTACCGAGTCAAAATCAACATTTTTCAAAAACAAAAAGTTTATATATTACCGTTTCCTCAATATCTTATCGCCTCTTTTTCCCTGAAGAAGACGTTTGATCTAAAAGTTCTTTACTCAAGATTAAACCTCTTCTTCAGGGTATTCATTCTAGTCTTTCTTAAGGATCTTCAATTGATATTTAATCACAGAAAAATTAACTTCATCACAAAAAATAAGACGAAAACAGACTCAATTACACATCAGTTAAAAAATTATTAAGAGGTATTTAACGAACTAAAACAAAGAGAAAGATATTTAAATAAGCTTTTCTCTATCAATGTAGAAAAGATCAGTATTGAAAGGAGGTAAAAAAGATGGCAAAATTAACAGCGTGGCTAGTTACGTTAGTAGGAGTATTATTGGTTCTACCCCTATTAAAAATCGATATAGGACAATCCTTATCAACTTGGTTGATTGCTCTTGCTTGGTTAGTAGTCGGAGTAGGCAAGCTAGTTAGAAATTACTCTAGAAGAAAGTAATAGACACATTAAAAAGATCTTTTTGAATTATCTTTATTATTTAGAGCGATGTGTGTTAAACAGATGGAATTGCCCCTACCAAATACTCTTCAAATAACAAGAGGCAATCAAATTTAGCAGATTTTATATTAGAAAGAAGAACCCCTTCTATATGCTCTGGCCATCTTTTTTCCCCACATCATGAAGAAATTAATTATGTCCCAATACCTTTTCATAGAGACCGTTCCAGACACAATAAAACACTTAATGCAGAGTATAACAGGCAAATAAAAGAATTCAAAAAAGAGAATTAAATAACATACTTCAACCTTATCAATTAATTCCATCAAAATCTGAGGAAATGGAGTACGAAAAACATCATTTAACTTTATTTCCTCCAGACGAAATCTCCCCATAAATTTATAAACTTCTTTTTTCTTAGAAAAAGCTAAAACAGCCTTAAAAAATGGTAGAATATGGATCAATATAGTATTCCAAAGATATTTTTTGTCAACGTTGTCAAAAAAACCTAAAAGGAATTTCCTTAATAAATTTTAATTTAGCAAAACAGAATCTTTCTTTAGATCTCTGTGCTAATTGTATAGCTGAAATAGCACATGAAACAAAAGAATTTCGATTTTAACATTTTTTCCTTTTATGCTTAAACTTTTAAGCTTTGCCACGAGTATTACTCTCATATAATAAGTTCGTTTTAATCCATCAATTCAAACCAAAATCAAAACAATAGCCACACCAATAGGAGGCGCGAAGCGCCGACCGCGCCCAATATCAAAAAGAAAACTATATAAATAAGTAAGTTATATCTTATTTATGGAAGTTGCAACAACAAAACTAAGTTCCAGAGGACAAATTGTAATACCTTCTGAAATGAGAGCAGGTTTCAAAGAGAGAGATGAATTCGTTATCATAAGAAAAGGAGACGATTTAATAATCCGCAAAGAAGAAAAAGCAAAGAAGTTGCTGGCAGATATAGAATTTGATTGGAGCAACGTCAAATTTTTAGCCGATGAAAAACTTTTAGCAGAAGCTTGGCTTTCACCAGAGGACGAAGAAGCTTTTGCGTATTTCAACGAAATATGAAAAATTTGATATTCTTCTAGTTAATTTTCCATTCTCTAATTTGGCACAGACAAAAATACGTCCAGCAGTTGTTATCAAAGAATTAGAAGGAGATAACATCATTTTCTGTCAAATAACTACAAAGAAAAGAGGAATTATTAAATACGAAATTCCTCTTAACAAAAGTCAATGCGAAGGAGATATAAGATTTAATTCAAAGGTCCATATAGATATGATTTTTACCTTACATGAAAGTCTAGTCTCTAGAAAAATTGGTTTCATTAAAGATGAAAGAGTTAAGAAAGAAATAGATTTTAAACTCAAAGAACTTTTCTTTAATTAGCGTAATCTTTCTCCTTTCTCCAAAAACTTTCAGCACAAATAAATAGTTCGTTTTAATCTAAAATTTTTCGTCTTAAATCTAAAAAATAATAGCATCATTAAAGGAAGGCGCGAAGCGCCGAAACGCATCCAACAAAAATTATATAAATGACAACTTATTAGAGAGTAGATGTCTAATATTTTCGAAATTACTGATAAAACAGGCAGAAATATTCAACTAACAAAAGAAAAATGGTCCCATATTGTTCAGCATCATCCAGATATGTCTGATAAATTAGAAGAAATTAGACTCTGTCTGTAAATGCCGACACTAATAGTTCCCAATAAATACGATGACAAATCAGCTAATTATTATCGATATCAGAAAGAGACAAGAGATTATATTTTAACAATCGTCAAGTATTTAAACGGCAAAGGCTTTGTAAAATCAGCTTTTTACACACAAAAGCTGATAAGAAGATGACAGAAAATATAAACGTAGAAATAGATTATGACAAAGAAGGAGACATATTAGAGATATTTATAGGTGTTCCAAGTTCTTCTTATTTTAATGAAATATACGATGATTTATTTGAAGGCAGAGATAAAAAAACAGGAGTCCTCAAAGGCTATAAAATACTCAATTTAACAAAAAGAGGCAGAGACCTGGATAAATAAAGTAAAACTGCCCCCAATAGCGGTTTCTAAATAAAATAGCCTAAGAGTAAATGAGGCGCGTAGCGCCGAAACGCGCCGACCGAAAGAGTTAAAAACTCCGATTTGGTAGGATTTTTTATGAGCAAAGCATTAGCAAATCTAAAAGTTGGGGAAGGTTTAGAGAGTATAATTTCATTACAAAGTGGAGAAGAAATGCAAGTTAGACCGTTCGGTAAGCCTCAAGTTTTATTTTTTCCGAAGAGAGTAACTTCTAATAAGGTTATAGAAACAATAGAAAAGAAAGCTCCTTTTTTTGCAAATGGATATTGTTTTAGTAAAGGAGCAAGCATATTGGGAAATAAAGAGATATACGCAGTTCAATATTATCGAATAAATTATCATTCAAAAGATGTAGGTTTATTTTCTAGATAAGTAAACAATCAGT
Organism: Nanobdellota archaeon; assembly: GCA_038045285.1. Lineage (GTDB taxonomy): Archaea > Nanobdellota > Nanobdellia > Pacearchaeales > GW2011-AR1 > VGKP01. The sequence goes on from JBBSYK010000077.1 coordinate 5,712, forward strand.
TCGCTTAAGCTTTCTTAAGCGCACTTTTAGAGCCTCTTTTTCACCCTAAAGTTCGTATATTTTATGTTATTTGACTTGAGCTAATTAACTGGCGCAGAAATGCTCTATAATGAGCTGTTTTTGAAAAGAGAAAGGTTTATATTTGCTGTTTAAGAGAGAGATTTATGGAAGAGCAAGATGCCGTTAATAAAGCTCAGTATCAACTGCTTAGAGCGTACATAGAAAGGTTAGAAACTCATTTTTCACAATCAGACACACAAAGAAGGCATATTTTACATTCTTTAGATAAACTTGTAGGCGGTCTTGCACTGAATAAACAATGCTTGCTCTTTGATTATACAGAGGCTAGAAAGGTTAGAAACTCTTCAGGGTTGACCTTGAGGGAACTAGCCGAGAAATTAGGAATAAGAAGTCCCCAGACAATCGGCAATTATGAAAAAGGAATAGTTAATCCATCCACAGGAAGCCATGGATCTAAATATCTTTCTTGGCTTGAACAAGCCAGAGATACAAAAGCCCTTCAAGCGTAACTTTCCTCCTATCTCCAAAAACTTTCAACACACAGAAAAACTAAATCAGACATATGAGATAATTTCAGGATAAAATTGAACAGCCGAAAACTATAAATACCTTTGTATCATTTATGTATCATGGAAATAGAAACAACAACAAGAAAATGGGGGAATTCAATCGCGATAATTGTTCCAGCAAGAATAGTGGAGCAGCAAAATCTAAAAGAAAATGAAAAAGTCTCCGTAAAAATAGAAAAGAGAAAGAGAGTAAAAGTTAAAGATGTGTTTGGTTTACTTCCCAATTGGAAAAGGCCAACGGATGAGATTTTAGCAGAGGCCGACAAGGGATGGGATTAAAATATTTTTTTGATAGCTATGCGATAATTGAGATCATAAAAAAGAATTATAAATATGATCTCTATACAGAAGAAGATATTGTTTTAACTCTATTTAATCTTGTTGAAGTCTATTGGTCTGCTTTGTTAGACAACGGAGAAGAAAAAGCAGAAGAAGTTTATTCGCAATTTAGAAACAATGTTGTTGATGTAGACGATGATACTCTGAAGGAAGCGATAAAATTCAGAAAAGAACATAAAAAACAAGATCTTTCATATACTGATTGTATAGGATATATCTACGCAAAACGTAACAATCTCAAGTTTCTTACGGGAGATAGTAAGTTTGAGCATCTTCCTTTTGTTGAATTTATAAAGAAATAGCCTCACTAAACAAAGGCGCGAAGCGTCGAACGCATACAACATTGTGCATTGTGATATCCGATAACTATTTCCTAACGATAAATTAACCTCCTTCACCAACTTTTTTATCTCTAAATCATAAAGAATAGTCGAACATAATCTTTTTCTTTTTGCCAAAACTTTCAGCGCAAAAGAAAACTATTTAAACTATTGTTAACTATAATTAACTATGGTTACCACTATTCAAATTGACGAAAGAACCAAAGCACTTTTAGACAAATTAAAAGTACACTATAGACAAAGCTACAACGAACTAATTGCAAAAATGGCAAAGGAAAAAGCAAGAAAAAAAGACATTATGTCCTTTGCAGGAGCGTGGGTAAATATAAATGAAAAAGATATAGACGGCATAAAAGAAGAGATATATACTTTAAGGAAGAGAACGACAAAGGAATTGTTAAGGAGCACTTGAGATGATATGTTTAGATTCTACTTGTATTATTGATTTTTTAAAAGGAAAAAAAGAGGCAATATCAATAGTCGAAGAGTACAAGGAAGAAATAATGACGACCGAAATTAATGTTTTTGAAGTGTTTTTCGGAATACATCAAAAACAGACTATTAGCTTAAAAGAAGTAAATTCAGCAGAGGAGTTTTTTAATTCAATAGAGATTTTACCTTTTAATGCAGAATGTGGTAAAATAGCCTCAAAAATTTTATCTTCTTTAATAAAGATAGGAAAAATGATAGATCAAAACGATGCTCTAATTGCTTCAATATTGGAGAAGAACGAAATAAAATCAATAATTACTCAAAATGCCAAGCATTTTTCTAATATTTCTGCTTTGAATATAGTTTCCTATTGATAAGGGCTTAATTGTTTAATTTCCAAATATGAGGTTTTTAATCAAAAAATATTTCATTTTTATCGATAAATAATTCTTAATTCAAATTATTATTCCAAATATTCAACCGCTCTGTAAAACACATTCTGATTATTTTTAAAGTCAGAATCTATAAATATAAAAGAAGTTGTTGCAATATCATTTGTGTAAATATTTTTCCAATTACTTAAATCATTCGATCTCTGTAAAGTATATTTTGCAGGAGGGAAACTTATCACTTGAATATCAATATGATCCTTACTCTGCTCATTTATTCTCTCAATTAATAATTTTGGTTTTATTTTCTGTCTTGTAACATTTTCCAAACCTGGAGTCGCATATGTCTTTATCCAGTTAATACTTCCATCTGGAAATCTCGATAAGGATTCGTTAAAAATTCCCAAAGCACTGCCATCAAATATTCCATTTTGACCTTCCCAAGTTCCATAAGTTACAGAATCAACTAAATTTCCAAGATTATCAATCAGTTTTAGTTGGCCGTTATCATTTTGTGCCCCGCGCGGATTTTGAACCACATAAAAACTTTTTGGAAAAAGAGTAATGTTGTCAAAAAAATAAGTTTCAGGTGTCGAATCAATAAGTTCAAGTTTCCATCCATTTAAATTATAAGAAATCTCTTGAGAATAATTAATCAATTCAAAAAACTCATCAGAACCAGTTATTTTTCCATCTAAAGTATAGTCCTGTTGCGGATCAACTACTATTTCGTTTATTTTAACATTTCTCTCTTGAGCATTAAGAGATAATGCAATAACACTAACACCTATGAAGTTCTTTAAAAGATTTGTTTTCATACTATTTTTTTATATACTTCAGGCTTTAAAATTATATCGTCTTGAAAATTCGTTACTAAACAGGAAAAAATATCTAAGAAATTAAAAAAGAAAAAATAAAATTAATTAAGAGATTTACTCTTCATCTTCGTTTTTCTGTTTTTGAAGATCTGCGATGCGTTCTTTAACGCCCTTAGTTTCACTTTCCAAAGATTGCTGGTACTCTTTAAGCATTTCAATTTTCTCATCCTTTGTTAAGAAGCGCCGGCTTTCAGAAACGCCAGAGCAGTCTCCACATCCATTTATTGTATACGTTTGCATTTTTACTTCCCTACATTTGTAATCCAATATCGCACAAGCGATATCGTACATACGATATTAAGATATAGACAATATTTAAATATATCGGTTGTATGATATATCTATGAAAGGAAAGGAAATTTATTGTTGTGATATGAGGGGGATGTTGTCTTTTCTAATTTTATTTCTATTATCAAAAAAAGATATGCACGGTCAGGAAATCGCATCCGAGTTGGAAAAGAGAAAAGGAGATCGACCAAGTCCTGGAACAATTTATCCTGCATTGAAATCACTTAGACAAAATAATTTGATAAAAGAAAAGAAGAAGGAAAAAACAATTACTTATTCAATAAGCTCAGAAGGAAAAAAGGTATTAAAAATTGCCAAGCAAAAATTTTGTCGAACTTTTACAGATATTTTTTAATCTTATATATGGATTTGGAAAAACCCTTATTCTAATAACTCTTATCGATGAGGAGATTCCGAGAAAATATTCATTTTGGAGGGTTATTCAAAGTCACCTATATTCTTTAAATTATTTTTTAAATGTTTTAATCTAATTATTTGAAATAATAATCTAAAAATTCATTATCAATTCCTATAACGCTGCCAGTTGTAGGGCTTGTACTTGTGCTGCCTGTGCTTTCCGCAGAGGTTGATCCGCTGGTTCCTCCAGTTTGAGTTTGTTGTTCAGTTCTTGTTTCTGTATCAGTCTGACTGCCTGTTTGTGTTTCAGTGGTAGGAGTTGTTGGCATTGTAGTTGGAGGAGGTTGCGTAGGTTGTGTTGGTTGAGTAGGTCCTGTTTGCGGTGGTTGTTCTGGAGGCTGGCAGAAACACCCATTATCTCCTTCACACTTCTTAGTCATGTCAGGAGGGCATTGGAATTCTTTTGGTGGCTGCTGCGGAGTTGGGAATTGTCCTTGGGGCGGTCTAAATTGATCATCAAAGAAACATCTGCAAGGATTTCCAGGAGTCACGCCCCCAAATCCACAATCCCATCTTCCTCCTTTCTCTCTGCACGACCTCGCGAAATCTTCTTCATATCTTCTAGTGTCTTCAAATCTTTTTTTGTTTTCTTCAATCATTACTTTTTCACAACTTTCTTTTGTGAGAGCTTGGGCTCGTTGGCATTGTTCAGGCCAACCTCCTTGTTGACCTCCTTTCTCTCCAAATTGTCCACTTGACCCGCCTTGGAAGCCATAATGCTGTTGTGCACTATTAAACATTTCCTCAAAACATTTTAATTTTTCATCTTTATCTGTTATCGATTTGCAATCTTTTCCAAGAGAAAATCCTTGACCTTGCCCAGGCCCGCTTCTTTCACCTTTTTTAGATTCCATAATTTCTTTGCACTTTTTTTCATCAGATCTAGATTCTCCAGTCAATCCAGCTTCAATACATTCTTCCGGCGCATTTGCTTTAAACATTAGTTTACCACATTCTTTAGGATCTTTCAATCCAGCTTCAATACATTCTTCCGGCGCATTTGCTTTAAACATTATTTCCTGACACGCTTTCTCAAATTGTCTCGCATTATCAAATTTAATTTCTCCCTTATCACTTGCTTCAATACATTCTTCCGGCGCATGAGTCCTAATCATAATCTTTTCACACTCTTTTGGATTCTTTACTCCGGCTTCTTTGCATTCAGGAGGCATATACAAACCATGTTTGGCCTCACCATATCTTTCTTCAACACTAGCCATTACCTCTTGCAAATGTTCAGGCAATAAGTCATTAATTCCCTCAGTTTTTTCATCCATTTCTTTACATGCTTTCTCATCGTCTTTTTCGCATTTAGCAGCCAAAGGGGCAACAACTTTGCATTTCTCAGCAAAAGCAGCTATACTAATATCTTCACATTTACAACTATCAGGATTTTTAAAACATACAGACATAATATTAAAGAATTTCTCAGCTTCTTTTCTCTGTTCCTCTGTTAATTTCTTATCTAAACTTTTCTGCCATTTTGGAGCATTATCATTTGTTTTGCAAACTCTTTCATATTCAATAGGGTCAACTTTAGAGAGGGCCTCGCAGAGATCTTTTATTTTACTGGAAAGTTCTGCCGCAGTTGATATTCTGTCTTCTTTCTTATTAATATCTTCAATAAAGTCCTTTTTTGCTTCTTCAGGTATACTACTAGAAATTTCTTTTATCTTATTTCTAATTGCTGCGGCGCTTCTCCTAGCCTCCTCACTTTTTTCAGGATCAACTTCCTTTTCTAATTCAGACGCATATTTTTCGTATCTCTCTAGTGCTTTTCTTGCAGCCGCCAAGTTTCCATCTTTTATCATCTCTTCTATTTCAGCAATTTTCTTTTCTCTGTTTTTTGAATCATCTCTAAACTGAGTAAGTATTTTATCTTCAACAAAATAAAAAGCACTGTCAGGAGTAATACCTGCCCCAATACTTAGCACTTCATTACCATCTTGGTTGTCTTCTATTGCATCATTAGGTTCTGCAGCAGTGGCTGCTTGCGGCGGCTCAGTCAATGAAGAAGGTTTGCTTCCCTCAACAGTTTCATTATCAGCACTTGCAAGAAACGAAAAAAACAAAAGGGAAAAAGCTAGAAAAATAAAAATTACGATATTCTTTTTTATCATCATCTTTAATATCCTCTTTTATAATACTTTTTTTCATGAATTATTTTAACAACGACAATTCCTACTATCACTAATATTATTATTCCAAATATAATAATTAAGGTTTTGCTGCTTTTAGCAGAAGTTTCTGAAGTTTTATCATCTTTATTTTCAGTATTATTTGACGACGCATTAACATTATCATTTAATTTATTATCTGTCTTAGGAGCTTCTTCAACCATTTTTTCATTTATTGCAACAACAGTAATGTTCGCTTTCGAATTATTTATAGAATTCAATGTGACTTTTAGATCATAATAACTATCATTTGTTACGTCAAATTTCTTGCTCCCTCCAACTAATAAAACTGCTTGTTGAGGAGTAGAAGATACGTTAATTGTAGCGCTCTTGTCATCTAAAGCCACAACCCCGACAAAATGATCTTTTTCTTCAACTTTCACTTTTACTCTATTCTTCACAGCCAGCGCTTGTGAATATCCTTTAGTAAGTTGATTTTCAGTTATACTATATGTTAATGTCCAAGCTGTTGTAGGTTCAGTCACGTTTCCTCCTCCCCCTCCTCCAGGTGTAGTAGTTGTCGTCGTAGTTGCCGCAGCAACAACGCTTCCAACAACACTAGGCCCTGTTCCTGAAAAGTGAGGCAGTCTAATCCAAACAAGATTTCCTGTTTTGTCAATATAACACGGTCTTGAAGAATTAAATTCATTCACATTAGTTGTGCAGTTATTTTGTCCTAACAAATAAGCCCATTCACTTTGTTTTGCTACGTAATGCGAGAAGTTATTTGCCAAAGCTCCCGCTGCACTACCATTAGCGCTCGTATTCCAAATTGGTCTCCAATTATCATCATAAAGAAGAGGAATAGTCATGTTTACATCACTAGAATCATTTAATCCAGAACCAGCAGTTTCTGAATATGGAATTGATACTAACACAAAATCATAAATTGTTGGTCCTCCAGAGCCAAATCTAACTGCCTGATCAAATGCACTACCGCTTGTTCTATCAGTCGCTGAATCGTCAAATAAGGCTTCTGGCGGCCCTGAAGCAATCATATCAACGTTTACATAATGTACAGAAATATTTCCTGTTCCCATTCTGAAACTTAATTTCCCTCCGCCTATAATTGATCCCATAGGATTAAAGTTACTCATGTTCTGGCCACTTCCCCCTATCAAACAACTGCTTGGCGGGCTTGGAACATCACAAGTAGAATTAGAAAGATATAATGCCATCGATATATTAGAAGCAACCATCTGTCCATCAATATCACCAGCACTAAAAATGTTAATACTAATATTATACACGTTTAAATTCAAGTTTCCTCCTCCTTGAACATGGCTTCTATTCAGAATTTCTAGAACAGGAAGCTCTAATCTTCTAGGCGCATAATTTCCTCCTCCGATAAAAATGTTCATTTCCTTGATTCCAGTAACATTCAATAAAGGAATAGAAAAGTTGCCATTTCCACTTTGCTGAACTTCTTCCATCCACGTAAATTCCTGCGCTCCCCACTGAGAATAATTTACAGTAATCTCTATATGCGCAAATGCTTGGCTTAAACTACTATTTGTTTTATTCACAAGTTGAAAACTTTGTTTCGCAACTTTAACTTGCTTCTTCGCACTGAAATCTGCAGCATTATCCAAGCTGAAGTTCGAAGCATTTCCAACCATTCCAACCATAGTAAAGTTAAGTCTAAAATTACTTGCTCCATATGATAATGTCAAGTTCGCTACACCCCCATAATTTCTTAGCCCATTTCCAGATATATTTACTGCAACAGCAAAAAGGACATAATTAGCATTTTCTGCTGATGCAGGAAGGCTAATGTTGTAAGTTCCATTTCTAGGATCATACCAATCTCCTGCTCCCAAGAAAGCGCTTAAATTATAAGGCATGGCACCATAAGTCGCATGGATCATATTACCTGGCTCTAAGATAAAAGGAACTATAGCCATTTCTGACCAATTCGTAACATTAGCTACATTCGCGCTGATGTTAAAATATCCTTGAATTGCTGGAAAACTCATCGAAGTGTTAAATTGTTTGTGCGCTGTTCTTGTTGTTCCATTATAATGAGAAATATTATTCCCGCTAGCAGGCGTTGTTATGTTATATGTTGCTCTTGAGCTGAAATCATTCCATTGAAAACTCACAGGTAAGCTTTGATTAGGAAATATCATTATTGAATAATTTCTGTTTGCAGGAACAGTTATAATAGCGTCAAATATTCCTCCGCTTGTAAAATTAAAGCTTTCTGCGATAGGATATCCCAACAAAGTATCTTTAATTTGATAATTAAAAGCGATTCTTCCTCCACTAGAGTTAATCGCAGTCAGATTAAAAGTTCCGGCATCTCCAAGATAAAAATTAGGGCTTCCAAGTACATCGAACATAAAAGACGGAAATGCAGGTAATGTCTGGCCAATATAATCCGTATAATTTTTAGTCGGAATAGAAATATTTATATGAGATATTTTTGGTTGATACATCCACTGAGCATTATTTGGGACAGTTATGTTAAACCATCCGCTTTCATTGCTAGTAGTTGCATTATAACCCGCAATACTCCAATCTGTTGTTGATCTAACTGTTATGTTTACTGTCGCATTCGCAATTCTATTTCCGTTTATATCATAAACCGTTCCGTTAAATTCAAACGCGCTCAACAAAGGTAGAAAAAGTAGAATTCCCAATAAGAAAACTATTACTAGAAAATAAAACCCTCTATTTTTCACCATCTCTCTCCTTCTCTTTCAATAACAAAGGGATTTATAAATCTTTTCTTCTTTCTGCATTCAAGCCTCTATAGCTCAGTTGGTCAGAGCACCAGTTTCGTAAACTGGGGGCCGGGGGTTCAATTCCCCCTAGAGGCTTTTAAGTAATTATCAAGTAATAACAATAATAGAAAGATTTATAAACCTTAAATTTCTTAGAAAAATATGAAATACAGCAATGGACAAGTTGAAATAAAGACAACGGTCGAGCAAGACAAGCCGTTCCCAGGAAGAAATATTAATCAAATGCCATTGTTACTCGGAGAAAGAAGATCTCCTTGGAATGCTATAAGATTTATGAAAGAAAGAATTGCTCATGCTAATGAATTTCCTGATTTGAAAAGTTATGTTGATGTTTCTGATTTAATTGCTTATGATTCAAGTAAGAGGAGTACAGATCTTAAGTTTATCCTAACAGTTGGCAAAAATGGAAGAGTAACAGAACAGGGAAGAAAGGCTTTGGAATTAATAAATCCAAATGCAAAACTAACTTCGGATTATGCAGTCAATGTAGACGATGTTTACGATTCACTTTCTGGCATTGTTGTTGCTAGATCAGACTTGGGAGTTTTGGAAAGAGATTTAACAGAAGCAGAAGTTCTTGGAAGCAAAGCTTGGAGAATTTTAGCAAGACATCCTGATGAAGTTCCTGCAGAGTTTGCAGAGGATTCTGCCTTACTTAAGGAATATGCTGGTTGGGTAAAAGGTCAAACAAAACAAGATGAAAACATGGGTGTTTATATGGATAATAATTCTGAAAATGCAAAGCTTAGGGCGTTCTACGTCCTCAGGCTTGACCTCAGGTCCAGGCTGGGCGGCTGGAGCAATCTCTGCGACGGCGGCGGTCGTTTGGTCGGGTATTTAGCGCCGGAGGCGCCAAGCACGACCGACTAAAAAGAATAAACAAATCTTACATATTTCAAATAAAAAACTCCAGAATCAAAATATTTATAAAACATATTATTATAGTCTAACCAATTAAAGTCAATAAAAAATAAAAAAGAGGTAAAATGGGAAGCAATATAGACTTGCGCAAGTTCCAAAATCCAGATTCTGTAGCAGATGCTTTTTCAGCATTAGTTTCAGGGAAACGCTACGGATATAAAACAGTGATAGAAAGAAAGAAGCCGCAGCCTAAATGCTCTCAATGTGGAAGAGGCGGAGAAGAGAGCCAAAAATTCTGTCCAAATTGCGGAGGCAAAATGCTCGTCCCTCTAACAAACTGCCCTTCATGCAAAAAATTCATTGAAGATAATGAAAAATTCTGCACCGATTGCGGTACTAAATTAACTGCCCAATAAGAATAACTTTATTAATCCTCTAATCTTTTTATATTCATGAAAGAAAAAATAATCAGTCTTATTGCCAAACAAACTTCTCTCTCTAAAGACCAAATTGAAAAAATGATAGAGGTTCCAAAAGATCCAAAGTTAGGAGACTATGCTTTTCCCTGTTTTATTCTATCGAAAGAATACAAAAAAAATCCAATAGAAATTGCACAAGAATTAGCACAAAAAATAAAGTCAAAAGAATTTGAAAAAATAGAATCTTCAGGACCATACATTAATTTCTTCATTGATAGATCTATTCTTGCTTCAGAAACTATTAAACAAATACAAAAAGAAAAAGATTTTTATGGAACTTCAAATGAGGGGAAAGGGAAAAATATAGTAATAGATATGTCTTCTCCAAATATTGCAAAACCATTCGGAATAGGCCATTTAAGATCTACAATAATAGGAAATTCAATTGCAAAAATTTCTCAATATCTAGGATATAAGGCCATAAAAATAAATTATTTAGGCGACTGGGGAACACAATTTGGAAAGTTAATAGTAGGATATAATAAAATTGGTTCTGAAGCGCAGCTAAAAAAAGACCCAATAAAGCACATGTTATCTCTATATATAGAAGGCAACAAAGAAGAATATGGAGAACAGGCGCGCGACTGGTTTAAAAAATTAGAACAAGGAGACAGAGAAGCAATCTCTCTTTGGAAGAAATTTAAGAAATATAGTCTAAAAGACTTTAATAATATTTATAAAATTCTAGGGATTAAATTTGATATTTTTTCCGGAGAATCTAATTATAATAGTAAAATGGAAGAAACTATCAAAGAACTGGAAAATAAGGGGCTTTTAGAGTCGAGTCAGGGAGCAAAAGTTGTTAATCTTGAAAAATACAATTTAGGAATATGTTTAATAAAAAAATCAGACGATGCTACTTTGTATGCAACAAGAGATATTACTGCAGCTCTTGAACGTTATAAGAAATATAAGTTCTCGAAGATGATTTATGAAGTAGGTCAGGAACAAAAACTTCATTTCCAGCAGGTTTTCAAAATACTGGAACTTTTGGGTTATAAATGGGCTAAGGACTGTATTCATGTTTCCCATGGCCTTTATCTGGACAAAGATGGAAAAAAATTTGCAACAAGAAAAGGCAAAACAATTTTCATGGAGGATATTCTAACTGAAACAATCTCACTTGCAAAAGAAGAAATCAAAAAAAGAGAAACATTATCCAGCAAGGAATTGGAAGAAAGAGCTGAGAAAATTGCTTTATCAGCAATTTTCTATGGAGATTTAAAGAATCATAGAACAAACGATGTTGTTTTCAATATAGAAAAATTTTTATCATTTGAAGGAAACACCGGCCCTTATTTGCTTTATTCTTATGCTCGAGCAAAAAGCATACTAATAAAAGCAAAATATAAGCCTGAGAAATTAGTGCTCTCAGATCCAAATGATAAAGAAAAGGAATTAATTAACAAGTTAGCGAATTTTCCGGAAATTATTATCAATTCTTTTAATAATTTTTCACCAAATATTATTGCTAATTACACTTATGAGCTGTCTCAAATATTCAATGAATTCTACCATTCTAATCGAGTCATAGGTTCAGAAAATGAGCAATTTCGCCTTGCTCTTATTGATTCTTTTGCTCAAGTTCTAAAAAACGCACTCTCATTGCTGGGCATTTCAGTTATTGATAGAATGTGATGGTTTTATATTATTTTTACTCTTCAAACAACACCAAACTCCCAATTACTCTCAACTTTCGTGCCTTTATTGCTGACAAAACTAGCAATAACTCTGTATTTCCCTGTCTGCGATAAACTAAATCCTTTCGGATTGAACAGAGAATCTAATTTCACAATCCCAAGAAGCAAAATTTCCAAAGGGGAATCAAATTTATTCCATCAAGCTCGCCTTCAAGATTTTTTGTATCTGTCTTTCTGAAACAGAGTATCCTTTGGTTTTCATATCAATCCATAACTTATGTGCGCTTCTTTTTCTTTCTTTCCATTTGAGCAAGACTGTTTGCTCAAATTGGGCATTAATTTCTGTTTCTTTTGCTCCTGGCTTCCCATTCTCCAATCCAACTTCCCCAAATCTCCTATAGACTCTAATCCACCTAGCTAATGTCTGCTTTGGAATCTTCTTTAACTGGGCTACTTCACTTATAGACGAGAAACCTAGCCCAAAGTGATTAACACACCTCATCTTGAACTCCTTGTCGTAAGCCATTATCTTCATTATTCATTGAGCACCTAAATCTTTTGTTGTAACTGTAACATAATTATGATTAAGCACATATCGCCTTCAAAACAATAAAGGTTAAATATCCTATAATCGCAGTAAAAATATGGCAGAAGTACTGACTTTTATGCTTGCATCAATGGTACTCTTAATATTCATTCTATTAATTTTAATGATAGTTAGTGCATTTAAAGGTAATTCTCCAAAAGAGAAATCAAAGAAAGTGAAAACTGATCTTTCCAAGATAAAAAGACAGATTGATGACGACGAAGAATAATGGTAAAAATACTAGATCTAAATGATGAGGAAATAAAGGCAAGAGAAAGACTTAGCAAGTTAGTCCAAATAGCGAAAGAAGTATTTCCGCAAGCCAAAGTATCCACATTAGACAATCATTATAACTATTTATCTGTGAATCTCCAAGAAGGAACAATAGCAGTTCATTTATTAGGGGGAAGAGAAATATATGCCAATAGCAAGTTTCTTTTATATCCTGCGGTAAGATTAGCAGAAGCATACGAACAGAATGGCGAAGAGGAGTTTACCGTTAAAAAACAGTATCAGAAGTGAAATGTCTCAGGTTTTTATCAAAATCGGCAAATTTATAAGCTAATTAAAGCTCATTTTTGAGTAGACAAGCCGGCGCGCTCGCCCTGCGCCATTCACTCGCGGGCGTTAAGTGGGTTTAAAGGAGCAAGTGAGGTTTTTGTACAGCGATCTTTTGTTGGACGTTGACGTTTTGTCCTGTTCGATCTTGCTCCTGCGAAACGGGTCAGGCCTTGATCGGAGCAGCCCTAAACAGGAAGTAAGGTGCTTATAGGGTAGCAAAACTGAGAAAAACAGAAGGGCGTCGCTATGCTAAAACCAGGCAAGCTCCCCGTCTACACTTTTTAACTGAAAATCTCTCAACCAAAAAAGCAAACTATAAAAACCTCTTTCTCTATGCTTTATTATGAAAAGAAGAGGACAGTTTTTTTTAATAGCTGCATTAATAATAATTAGTATAATCATGGGGTTCAGCGTAATTTATAATTCCGCAGCCGCAAATAAACCAGATACCAAAGCTGCAAGATTGGCTGAGACGATAAAATATGAAGGAATTCAAGTAATTAATAATGGTTACATCAATGAAAAAGATAGTTCAATTCCAGAAAATATCAATTCACTGGTAAAAGTTTATGCCCAATCAAATCCAGAGATTGAAATAAACATTATCGAAGAAGAAACAAAAGATAAATTTAAACATAAATTCTTTCAGGATAACAGAAATAACCAACCATACATAAAAGAAAACACAATAACCTTAAGCGCAGATAAAAAATTAACAGTAACAATTCAAAATGGACTATCATATACATTTGACAATACGCATTCAATTCATGATATTTATGTTATCGTAAAAAAGGAGGGAAACAATGAGCGCTTTATTTCAGCCAAATAAAAATAAGAAAGCAGTTAGCGAGATTGTCAGTTATACTTTATTAATTGTAATTGCAGTAGTTGCAAGCTCTCTCGTTTATTATTTCTTGCAGTTGCAAACTCCTAAAGACAAAACAGAATGTAAAGAAGGTATAAGCATGGGCATAGACTATGTAAAATTAAATTGTCCTGTTAATGCTGATAGAACACTAGATTTGACTTTACTCAATAATGGAAGATACAAAATCAATGCAGCATATATAAGAATTGGAGAAGAAGGGAAGAGCGTAAAATATTGGATAAATGATCCAGCTAAAGATGATGCTGGTGAACCTATTACAAATGATCAAACTAGAGACAACAAGTTTTATCTTTCATCGTCAGACTCCACTTTGAACTCAGGCCTTATGCCTAATAAAATTTCTTTATTTGTAACTCATGTTATTCCCAAATCAAATTCTAAAGTTCCTATACCGATTAATAATGAATATATCCTAGAGATAGAGCCAGCAATAATTTCAGAAAATACAGGAAAATTAGCTGCATGCGAAAATGCAATAATTACTAGAAAAATTATCTGCGCGACACAGCCATAACTGTCATGACAACAATCTATAAATAATCTCTCTTTTCTCCCATAATTATGAAATTTGCACATATCGGAGATTGCCATCTAGGAGGTTGGAGGCATCCCGCACTTAAAGAATTAAATCTATTAAGTTTTCAGACAGCATTAAGCAAATGTATCAAAGAAAAAATGGAATTTATTTTGATTACAGGAGATTTATTTGATAATCCATATCCTTCAATAGATACTCTTAAAGATGCTTTTCATGAATTTAAAAAGTTGAAAGAAGCACGAATTCCAGTATTTATTATTGCAGGCAGCCATGATTATTCAAGTGCAGGAAAAACATTTTTAGATGTTCTCGAAAGAGCAGGATTTTGCATAAATGTATCTAAATTTGAGGAAAAAAATGATTATATAATTCTTCAGCCAACACTTTACAAAAATTTTGCAATATACGGATATTCGGGGAAAAAATCAAGTCTAGAAGTTGAAGATTTAGAAAAAGTTAAATTTCAGGATTCTCCAGGACTATTTAAAATATTAATGTTGCACACGGCAATTCGTGATGCTGTCGGTTCCCTTCCTATTAAAGCAGTAGACCATGAAAAACTTCCTAAATCAGACTATTTAGCGTTAGGCCATCTTCATATTTTTTATCAAAGGGAAAATCGGGCATATTGCGGTCCAATTTTTCCAAATAATCTGTCAGAATTAGAAGAACTAAAAGGCGGTTCATTTTGTATTTACGACAATGGAAAAATTATAAGGGAAGAAATTAAATTAAAGCCCATCTTTTCTTTCAGCTTAGAAGTAAAAAATGCATTAATTGCAACAGAAGAAATTGTTGCAAAGCTAGAAAAAGAGAATCTCACAGACGCAATAGTCTTAATTAAACTTCATGGAATTCTTGAAAAGGGGAAAATTAGCGATATCGATTTTGCAAAAATTGAAGCACTTGTTAAGAAAAAAGGAGCATTTGTTCTTCTGAAGAGCACTTCAAAACTACACATGCCGGAGTTAGAGGTAAAATTAGAATTTCTCGATTCTATTAATTTAGAATTTGAAATCATTAAGAAATTTGAAGAAAATAAGCCTGGAAAATTTAATTCTTTCATTGGCCCTCTGATGAAAGCGCTTCAAATGGAAAAACAAGACGACGAAAAAACCTCAGTATTCGAAGAAAGAGTCTCATCAGAATCAAGAAAAATTTTAAAAATATGAAAATAAAAAAATTATCATTAAAAAATATTAGAAGCTATGAATTTGAAGAAATAATTTTTCCTGAAGGATCTTTGCTTTTGTCAGGTGATGTTGGCTCTGGAAAAACATCTCTTTTACTAGCTATTGAATATGCTTTATTTGGTTTGCAGCCAGGCCAAACTGGATCCGCACTCCTTAGGAACAATACGGATATTGCCGAAGTAATATTAGAAATGCAAATTGAAGATAAAGACATTAAGATAGAAAGAAAATTAAAGAGAGGATCAAAATCGATTAATAACGATTTTGCTGCAATTACAGTCAATGGAAAAAGAAGTGAATGTTCTATCACCGAGCTTAAATCAAGAGTCCTCAAACTGTTAGGCTATCCTTCTGAATTAATTAAGAAAACAAATCTTCTCTATCGCTATACCATTTATACTCCCCAAGAACAAATGAAGCAAATAATCACTGAAGATCCGGAGACTAGACTGAATATACTGCGTTATATTTTCGGCATTGATAAATACAAAACAATAAGAGAAAATCTTCAAATTTTAATGAATAAAATAAAAGATGAAGCTAAAGTATTGCAGGGTGAAATAAAAGATTTAGACAAGGAAAAAGAAAATCTCTACAATCAAAATATAAGAATTCAATATTTAGAAATGAAAATTAAGGAAACTCTAGTCATTTTATCCCAAAAAACAATTGAAAAAGATTTAGTTGAGAAAGAAGCAGAAGAATTAGAATTAAAAATTAAAGAAAAAGATAGACTAGAAACTGAAATTGAAAAAACAAAGATTTTTTGGTCGTCTAAAAAAGAACAGCTGAATATTTTACAGCAAGATATATTATCTTTAACAAAAAGTTTATCAGAATCAGGTCCATCGTTTAAAGAGGAAGAAATGGTTATTCTTCTAAATAAAATAAATCAGGTTAAATTAGAGATTGATAGGCATCAGACAGAGCATATTCAATTAAGCAGTCAATTGAGTTCATTAGAGCAGAAAATGAATGAAAACATTATAAAAAGAGAAAGAATTTTTAAAATAGATACTTGCCCGACATGTTTGCAAAACGTTCCTTATGCTCATAAGCACAATATTACCCATGAAACAGAAAAAGAAATAACAGAAATAAAAAAAACATTAATTTTATTGGAAAAAAAGATGAAAGAAAATTTTTCTATTTTAGAGAGCAAAAAAACAGGCATTGCAGATTTTGAGAAGCAAAAATTGCATTTAGAAATATTTAAATCTAAAACTTCGGAGCTGGAAAAAACAAAAAGAAAATTAGAGGAGCTAATAAAAACAAAAGCAATTCTTGATAAAGATGTCGAAATTTTAGAAAAACACCAGTCTCAATTAAAAGAAAATACTTTTGCTTTTTCAAAATTTTCAAATCTGCATCGTCTAAAAATTGAGGAATTTAAGAGAGCTGCAGCAGAAGAAAAAAAGATAGAAATTCTTCTTGCAGAAAATAAAAAGGAATTAGAGCTGACAGAGAAAGAAAAAAGCTATATAGAAATTTTAATAAAAAACAAGGAAGAGAAAAAGGAAAAACTTTTCAATCTTTTGGAGTTATCAGACTGGCTTTCAAATAATTTTTTCAATATGATTAATTTTATTGAAAAGCAGGTAATGATAAAATTACGTTTGGAATTTTCCAAACTCTTTAGTAAATGGTTTTACATGATTGCAGGAGATGTCTTTGAAGTTCAGTTAGATGAAAGTTTCACACCATTAATTAGACAGGGAGAAACAGAAATGGAATATTCTTTTCTTTCAGGAGGGGAAAGAACAGCAATTGCATTAGCATATCGTCTTGCATTGAATCAAACAATAAATTCTTTAATCAGCCAAATAAAAACAAAAGACATTATAATTTTAGATGAGCCGACAGAAGGATTTTCTGAAGCACAAATAGAGAAAATTAGAGATGTTCTTTCAGAAATTAGAACAAATCAGCTGATAATAGTAAGTCATGAGCAAAAAATAGAAGGATTTGTTGATAAAACAATTAGACTTAAGAAAGAAGGAGAATCCTCTTATCTGGAAAAAAGAGATTTTTCAATATCAGGTCAAATATTGCCAACAAGAGCAGAAAAACCGTAAGACTTAAATACCTCTCATGTTTCGATAAATAAGTTAATCGGGGGTTCTAAATTCTCATGAATCTGCTAAACAATACAAATCAGGAAATAAGTCAGAACATTTTGAAATCAAACACTAGCTTAGTTGGAATTGTATGCAAAGACGGTGTTATTCTTGGAGCTGACCGCAGAGTAACTTCAGGGTCTTTAGTAATTGATAAAGACTATAGAAAGCTAATCAAAGTGAATGACTATCTGATTGTCGCATATACTGGGGGAGTCGCGGACGCCCAGCTTACAAATAAACTTCTTTCTGCAGAGCTGCGTTTAAAAGATTTAAGAACGAAAATTAGACCAACAGTTCAAGAGGCAGCAAATCTTCTAGCTTTAATGACCTATCGAAATATAAGAACTCCAACAATGCTTATGCACATAGTAGGTACACTAATTGCAGGAGTAGACGACGATGGCAAGGTATCATTATTCACAATAGAGCCAGCAGGAGGAGTATATCAAGTAAAAACATTCGATGCAAATTTCTCATCTGGAATGCCATTTATCTTGGGTCTTCTTGAAAGGCAGTACAAGAAGGATTTGTCTGTCAAAGAAGGTGTGGAATTAGCAAAAGAATGCTTAAAATCTTCTACTCAAAGGGATGTAGGCTCAGGAAATGGTATAGATGTATTTACAATTACTAAATCTGGAATTCAACATACGATTTCTGAAGAAATCATTGCCGAATACAAGTAATTTATTAATTTGAAACCTCAAGATTTGTATTTGCGTAATCCTCTACTTCAGTTCGAGGGCAAGCAAATCAAATCTTGACGGTGCTCAAGAACCCGAACACGCCCCGGAATTTAATCCGAGGGTTCTTGACAAGCAGAAAAAACCAAAATGGTAGATATCTTAAAAAATATTAAGGAAGAATTACCAAAAGTAATTTCAGATGCGAGTTTTGAGGGAGCAAACATAGTTATTTACACAGAAGACAAAGATTTTTTTCGCACAGGAGAGCAAAAAATAAAAGAGATAGTAGATAAAATAAAGAAAAGAATTGAATTGAGAGCAGAAAAAAGTATTCTGGCATCAGAAGAAGAAACTGAAAAAACCATTCGCGCCCTCGTACCTGAAGAAGCAGGTATTAACAATATTATTTTCGATGTCCAGCTTTCATCAGTCATTATTGAAGCCAAGAAACCAGGATTAGTTATTGGAAAACAGGGTTCAATTCTAAATGATATCAAAAAATCTACTTTTTGGTCTCCATCAGTACGAAGAAGCCCTATAATTCCAAGTAAAATTACAGAAAAAATTCGTTCAGTATTATATGCCAATAATAATTACCGAAGAAAATTTCTAAACGAAATAGGAAAAAAAATATATAAAGATTGGAATCCAGAGAAAATGGATATGTGGGTTAGGCTCACTTATCTTGGAAGTGGCAGGCAAGTTGGACGTTCATGTCTCCTTCTCCATACTCCAAATTCAAAAGTTCTTTTAGATTGCGGAATAAATCCTGCTATTACAGAAGGACAGGAAAGATTTCCTTACTTAAACATTTCAGAAATAGGAGACATTAATACAATTGATGCTATTATACTTTCTCATGCACATACAGATCATTCTGCGCTAATTCCGTACTTGTTCAAGATGGGCTATCGCGGACCAATTTATATGACTGAACCAACAAGAGATATATCTGCTCTGTTAGCGCTTGATTTTATAGGAGTTGCCTATAAGCAAGCAGCTTCTCCCTTGTACAAAGCTGAAGATATTAAAGAAATGGTCAGACACTCTATTTGTTTAGATTATGGCATGGTTTATGATATAACGCCTGATATGAGAATAACTTTTTACAATGCTGGTCACGTTTTAGGATCTGCACAAGTGCACATTAATATTGGAAATGGCCTGCATAATTTTGTTTATGGTGCTGATACAAAATATGCCAGAACCAGATTATTAGATCCTGCAGTTAATTACTTTCCAAGAGTTGAAACATTAACAATTGAAGCAACATATGGGAGCAAAGATGATATCCTGCCGCCTCGTAAAGAAGCTGAAGATAAGTTTATAGAAATGGTTAAATATACTGTTAACAGAGGGGGGAAAGTTCTTCTTCCAGAATTAGGTCTAGGACACGCGCAGGAGACTCTTCTTAGAGTTGAAGAAGCAATCAGGACAGGAGCATTGCCTAAAGTTCCTGTTTTTATTGATGGCATGATCTGGGATATTACTGCAATTCACACAGCATATCCTGATTTTTTAAGTTCTTCAGTAAGAAATCAAATATTTCAAGATAATAATCCTTTTGTTTCAGATATTTTCAAAAGAGTAGGCAGCCCTATCGAAAGAAAGGAAGTTATTGAATCAGGTCCCTGTATAATCATTGCTACATCGGGAATGCTAGTTGGAGGAGCCTCAGTAGAATACTTTAGAAATCTTGCAGATAACCCAAATAATTTAATTGTTTTTGGCTGTTACCAGGCCTTAGGATCAACAGGAAGGCAAGTGCAGGAAGGTATAAAAGAAATTTTTCTATCAAGTGATAGCGGAGAAAGAATTCAAGTTAAATTAGAGGTTCAGACTTTAAGTGGACTTTCAGCTCATTCAGGAAGAAATGAACTTCTTCAATATATTAGTCGAATGAATCCAAAACCAAAAAAAATAATAGTCAATCATGGAGAAGTCTCTAAGTGCCTCGATCTTGCTTCTACTTTGTATAAACAGCAAAAAATAGAAACCGTAGTTCCTCGTAATTTAGAAACAATTAGGCTGAAATAATAGGGAAAAAATAAAAACTCAAAAGACTTAAAAACATTCTTTTTCTATCTCATACATGAAGCATACCTGGAAAATAACTTTTCTCTTATTGATAATGTTTTTTATTACTCAATTAATTGGATTAGCAATCTTAAATGCTTATGCCCCTGAAATAAAACAAGCAAAAGATGATAAAGGCAATATAATAAATATCACAGATCACAATCTGCCTTATGGACTAGAACCTCCCCAGGATAATGATCCAAAAATAAATCTAATATCTATTTTAATCTCACTCGTAATCGCAATAACAATTCTTTTCTTTTTTATGAAATTTGGGGCAATTGTAATAATAAGATATTGGTTCTTTTTTGTAATAATCTTAGCTTTGGGAATTACTATTAATGCCCCTATGCTAAGTTTAAAATACTCTTCATTAATCTCTCTTTTTATTGCACTTCCTTTAGCATATTTTAAAGTTTTTAAAAGAAGTATTATAGTTCACAATTTTACAGAATTATTAATATATCCAGGGCTAGCAGCAATCTTTGTTCCACTCTTAAACATATGGACTATTATAGTCTTATTAGTAGTAATATCTCTTTATGATATGTATGCTGTTTGGCACACTGGCTTCATGCAGAAGATGGCTAAATTCCAGATACAGCAAGTCAGAGTCTTTTCAGGATTTTTTATTCCTTATATAGGAAAAAAAGATCGCAATTTAATTGAAAAATTTAAACAAGCCAAATCAAAGCTTAAAAACAACCTCAAGGCTAAAAAAATAAAAATGAGCGTGGCAATTCTCGGGGGCGGAGATGTGATATTTCCAATAGTTTTAGCCGGTGTTGTTCTTCGCACACTTGGATTAATTCCTGCTTTGATAATCACGGTAGGAGCAACTCTTGCCCTCGCTTTATTATTTTATTTCTCAGAAAAAGGCAAATTTTATCCCGCCATGCCATTCATTTCAGCAGGTTGTTTCATCGCTTTGGCAGTTGCTTATCTAATCTGATTTAATTTTTTGTTTCTCGTAAGAAATAAGCTACTGCTTCAGGATAAATTTTATATGACCAAACACCATGAAGAGTTGCTTTATGAAATTTTTTATTATTACCTTTAATGAACTCGATTCCGAATTCTCTCTCTATTTTTTCCTCCATATATTTATAATGTCTCGGACCAAAAGAATGTCCTAAAGTTCGCCAAACATCAACGAAAGTTTTTTCAAAATCATGTTTAAATTGATGAGCAAGAACAGGATTATTCGTTATATTTAAAATAGATTTATATCCATCAAACCACTCCTCTCTTAATTCTCGTTCCTTAATTAAACCATAATAAAAATTCTCAATTCTTCCTTGAATATCTAACACTCTTCTGTTTTCCAATAAAATAATTTCTTCACTTTCTAAACCTAATCTCTCCAAATTTTCTCTTATAAAATTAGAACACTCTCCTTCTCTATTTATCGCTAATCCTTCTGTTACAGATTTTGTCGGGGTGACAGATCCAATTTCCTCGCTAAATGCAAGGGTTTTAGGCAGTTCTCGAGAGCCTATTTGATGAGCGGCGTGCCCAAGAATTTCGTGAAATGAAACTTGATAAGCAACACTTGGTACAGCAATTATTTTTCTTTCTCTTTGAAAAAACTCAAATCCATATGTTCCAAGATGAAAAACCCCATTTTTAGAATTCCAGCTGCTCCAATTTCCACTTTCAGGAGGAAGGAGTAATATAGTCATATCAAAATCTTGAGGAAGATATCCTTCATTTTTTCCATAACTTAATACGTCATCTTTAATTCGACAGGCTGTAATAAAATTAAAATAATCTCAAAAAATCAATAGTAAAAATAT
>JBBSYK010000078.1:0-2964 GCA_038045285.1 Nanobdellota archaeon
TAGTTTTTAGGATAGGGAGACCTATCCTATTTTGCTGTTTAGTTCGGAGATACTGATAAATAGAATAAGATATATAAACGACATTTTTCATAAATTAATAATAGCTTATTAAAAAGAGGTCATGATATTAATATGAAATTAAAAATAAAGAAATTTATGGTTGATGCAGGCAGACCTGTTATTTTTTTACACGAAAAAACGGCTAAAAAATTTGATTTGCATGTTGGCGATAAAGTTGAGATTAAAAAAAATAAAAAGAGGATTATTGCTGTTTTAGATATAATTATGGATTTTTTACATGAAGGAGAAATTGCCCTTTCACGCGACATCTTAAATTATATATCATTAAATGCTGGAGATATAGTTGAAGTCAATCCAATTGCTTCTTCCCCGAGTTCATTGTATATAGCGAAGAAAATGCATGGAGAAAAATTAAACAGAGAGGAAATTTATTGTATTGTAAAAGATATTGTCAGTAATTTATTAACTGAATCTGAAATCGCATATTTTGTGTCTGCAGTATACGATCGAGGATTTGACATGAATGAAACAATTTATCTTACTGAAGCAATATATAAAACAGGCAATACACTTTCTTGGAAAAATAGAAATATAGCTGATAAGCATTCTATAGGCGGAATTCCCGGAAACAGGACTTCACCAATTGTAGTCTCGATATGCGCTGCTGCTGGATTAACAATTCCAAAAACTTCTTCAAGAGCAATAACATCTTCAGCAGGAACAGCAGATGTTATGGAAGTAATTACTAGAGTTGACTTTCCAGAAATTGAGCTGCAGAAAATAGTTAATAAAACCGGAGGTTG
Source organism: Nanobdellota archaeon (assembly GCA_038045285.1). Classification (GTDB taxonomy): domain Archaea; phylum Nanobdellota; class Nanobdellia; order Pacearchaeales; family GW2011-AR1; genus VGKP01. The sequence goes on from JBBSYK010000078.1 coordinate 825, forward strand.
TTTGGCATGGGGCGGATCTTTGGGGCTTGCTCCGGCAGATGATAAATTGATAAAAGTAGAAAGAATTCTTAATGTGGATCCAGAATCTCAATTAATATCTTCGATTATAGCTAAAAAATTAGCTGTGGGAAGCAAGTATGTATTAATCGATATTCCTTATGGCAAGGGTGCAAAAGTTTCTAAATCTGAAGGATTGAGATTGAAAAGGAAATTCTTGATTATGGCTAAATATTTTGGCATGAAGATGAAAGTAGTATTAACTTTAGGAAATCAGCCAATAGGAAATGGAATTGGTCCAGTATTGGAGATGATTGATATTTTGAAAGTGTTAAAACGCTCCTTAGGACCTATAGATTTGGAAAAAAAATCTATTTTTTTAGCTGGACAGCTTCTTGAAATGCTTGGAAAAACAAAAATAGGCGATGGAGAGAAATTGGCTGAGAAAATTCTTGATTCCGGAGAAGCATTGAAGAAATTTAATGAAATAATAAATGCGCAGGGCAGAAAGAACTTCAAACTTGTACCTGCTAAATTTAAAAAAACAATATTTTCATCAAAAAAAGGCAGAATAAAGGAAATTGATAATAAAATGATTAATAACATTGGAAGAAAATTAGGCTGTCCTGTTGATAAAAGAGCAGGAATTTATATTTATAAACATCTTGGAAATAAGGTAAATAAAGGGGGTGAAATAATAACTTTTTATGCAGAGTCAACAACAAAGCTAAAAGATGCAATTTCTTTTTACAATTTGGTCAGACCTATAAGGATAGGATAGGTTTGCAATATCTGCTAAAAAGGAGCAGTATGTTTATAATATGTAAGACAAAGTGCCCTCTATCTTAGGAAATAAATTTATAAAAATTTAACTTTCATCGACAAAGGGGTTGATAACTTTTAACCAAGAAATTTTCTTAAAATCTTTGTCATTTTCTGTGATGATGCAAGAGATATTGTTTTCTTTCATAACAGAAGCGATAAGAGCATCCCAATAAGAAATTCCATATTCTGCAGATATATCTATAGCCCTCAAAATATTATTTTTATTTATAGACAGTATATTAAAATTGGAGAAATAAATGATGTCTTGAATGTTTTGTTTCATTTCATCTGTTTTAACAGGAATAGTTATTTTTTTAGTTGTAACGACAAACAATTCTGAAAGATTTTGTACTGAAAGAGCATAAATTTTCTTTCTTTTCCAGCAATCGGCGAGTAAATTTTTTGCTGTAATGTGTTTCTCTTTTTCACTGGAATCATAAGCGTAAATAAGAATATTACTATCTAACAATTGAATTTCTTTACTTTCAGTCATATATTTCATCTCTCTGCTTAATTAATATTTTGCCCATCTTGTATCCAATTTCCATTCTTCTTAGCTGCCTTTCCACTATTTCCTCCTGTTCTCTTTCTTTTAGGTATTCTTTAGTTGCCTCGCTAATTATCTTACCAAGAAAACCTTTTTTGCGTTTCTCAACAATAGCTAATTCTCTTAATTTTTTTAATACTTCGGTTTCAAGATTTATTGTAATTGTTGTGCCTGCCATGAAATCTTTACATTCTATGATTATTTAAATATTTCTATTTTGTAAGTATATGCTTTAATATTTTACAACATTGTTAATAATGTATGAAGATATAGCAGAAGACAAAAATAATTGAGCAGCTTTTTAGCCTTCCGCTGATAGTCTAAGATAGAATCTGCCCAATTTTCAAAGTCTTATACTATAATAGTAACTGTCAGAACTTGATGAGTTGTCAATTTAGCTAGAGCTATATGGCAAAGTCAGGTTTTAGCCATAGCTTCGTGGGGGTGTTAGTTATTCGTTTTAAGATATAGGGTGTAATGTCCGACATCTTTATAAGATTACATTATAATTGTATTTGATGTTTGGAATTGGAGATAGGGTTTACACTTTAATAAAACAGAATAAAAGAAATAGAGAAATTGATGTAGATTGGAAACCTGAAATATCAAATTGTGAAGAAAGCAGCATGGATTGGTATTGTTTTGTACCACAAAATGTTGCTAGAGGTTTTATTTTGAGAAAAGGACTTATTCCAAAAAGTGGAAATATTTTTTTATGTGAAGAACCCCATAGCAAGCTATGGGGCATCAGATGAAATTAATTAGCTTCAA
>JBBSYK010000079.1:0-6938 GCA_038045285.1 Nanobdellota archaeon
AGCGTTTCAAAGTAAACAAAGCAGGAAATTATTTCGGAAATAATGCGGAATTTGATTGTGATTCAATGGAATTGGGAGATGTTGGAAGTTATGCATTGAATGGTAGAAAACACAAAATAAAACAATTGAAAGTAAACAAAGCAGGAAATTGGTTCGGATTTGATGCGGAATTTGATTGTGATTCAATGGAATTGGGAGATGTTGGAAATCATGCGTTGAGAGGTTATGATAGAAAAGTTAAACACAAAATAAAACAATTGAAACTAAACAAAGCAGGAGATTATTTCGGACGTGATGCGGAATTTGAATCAGAATCAATGGAATTGGGAGATGTTGGAAGTGATGCGTTGAGAGGTTATGATAGAAAAGTTAAACACAAAATAAAACAATTGAAAGTAAACAAAGCAGGAGATTATTTCGGATATAATTCTGTTTTATATAATGATGAAATGAAGATAATAAACGGAGTTTTTATTGGGGAAGTGAAGAGATGGGAAGAGAGAAAGGAGGAAGTCTAAATGATTCAGGACTATTTTTCTCTCGCTCTTAGTAATTTAAGGCATAGAGGCATTCGTTCTTGGCTGACAATGCTCGGTATTTTTATAGGCATTGCAGCTGTTGTTTCTCTAATTTCTTTAGGACAAGGCCTTGAAACAGCAATTACTGGCCAGTTCTCAACACTTTCAACTGATCGTTTAGTTGTTCAAAATGACGGGGGCAGTTTCGGACCTCCAGGTATAGGATCAGTTAAAAAACTAACAGATAATGATATTAAGATAATAGAAAGCGTTTCTGGTGTTGAAAGAACAATCGCCAGGATATTAAGGACAGCTAAAGTAAATTATAACGAAATAACAAGATTTGAATTTATCGGCAGTCTTCCGCAAAAACAAGAAGATATAGACTATATTTATGATTCTTTTAGTTTAGAATTTGAATCTGGAAAATCTCCTCTTTCAAGTGAGAGAGGAAAGATAGTTATTGGTAATGATTTTAAAGAAGATAATGGATTTGACAAAGATATTAGACCGGGAAGTTCTCTAGAAATTCAAGGAAAAAAATTTGAAGTTTCCGGAATATTAAAAAAAACATCTTCTTTTCAGTTTAACAGGGCAATTTTCATGCTTGAAGAAGATATGAATGACCTCTTTTCTCTTAAAAATGAGTTTGATTTCATAGTTGTCCAAGTTAGAGACAGAGATAGAGTTGAAGAAGTTGCTTCTGAAATAGCCAGAAAATTGAGAGACGATAGGAATCAAAAACTAGGGGAAGAAGATTTTTCTGTTCAGACACCTTTGCAAGCAATAGGAACCGTAAATACAATTCTTAATATTATCACTGCATTCTTATTCAGCATAGCCGCAATCTCTCTTTTAGTCGGAGGAATAGGCATCGCAAATACAATGTTCACTTCTGTCTTAGAAAGAACAAGAGAAATAGGAACAATGAAAGCAGTTGGAGCGCAAAATAAAGATATTTTACTAATTTTCCTAATAGAGTCAGGACTTCTTGGTCTAATAGGGGGTATTTTCGGAGTAATTTTAGGTATTGCAGTTTCAAAAACAATTGAATATATTGCAATAACACAATTAGCAACAACTTTGCTAAAAGCTGCTCTCCCCCCTTATTTAATAATTGGCTGCCTTTTGTTCGCGTTCTTAGCTGGCTCTATTTCAGGAATCTGGCCAGCCTGGCGTGCTTCAAAGCTCAAAGCAGTCGATGCTTTAAGATATGAATAATTGTAATTACTTTATAGTAACATTTAAAAACTCAAGAAGCACAAAAATCTTATGAGCCACCTGGAAGATACAATTTTAAAGATTATAGAATTGAAGCAAAAGGGATTAGATGACCTGGTTGTTGCTCAGAATCTTAATTTGGAACCAGAAACAATCCACTTATATGAAAAATCTGTAAAAGATTCTTTTAGAGAGGCGATAAGTAACGGAGATGAAGATTATCAAAAATTAGCTGAAAAATTGCAGATTTCTCCTATTGCTTTTAACGTCATAAAGAACTATTACCAGATTACTCCTTTACATGCAGAAGAAAAGTCAAGAAAGAAAAGAAAATCATTTGAGGAAATATTAGGGGAGATAAATAAAGCCATTACTGTTAAAGGTTGTGACTCAGTTGATTCTTTGGCGAGAGAATTAGATTTAAACTATATATACCTATATTCAATTTTGAGAAGAGCAGGTATTAGATTCATATCTCGAAGAAAAAGTTTCCCTTTTCGTCTGAAAGACATAACAATAGAAAAAATACAGGAGGCTATTCATCAAGGCCATGATTCTCCTAAGAGTCTTTCTCAGTTTTTCGGTATAAATTACCAAACAGCAATAGAATGGCAAAATAAATTTGGATTTTGTTTCATGAGTGGAGAATATAGAACTATATTTAGATTAACAGAAGCTGCTAAAAAAGGTTTAACAATCCAAGAAACAAGCAGAAAAACTGACCTTTCTCAATCGCATATTAGGTCTATGAAATATAAACATAAAATTCCTTTTAAAGAGTTTTTAGTAGAACAAAAAACTACTAAAACTCAATCAGAACTAGATTCGGATCGATTAAAAATAAATTTGCAGAAGTATCGGGCAGATAAAGATGACAAAAAATACAAAAAAGAAAAATTGTTTTGTAGGCTTATCAAAAGAGGCTTAACACTTGAACAAATTGGAGATAAATTAGGAGTAACGAGAGAGAGGATTAGGCAAAAAATTATTGAAACTGACCAGTATGAATCTTGGAGATTAAGCAGATCTTTCTATAAATGTAGGAAAGAAAAAAGAGATTTAGAAATGGAAAGGGCAAGAGCAAGAGTAGTAGATATTCTGCATAAAAGGGTTCAGCAGCAAATTAATTCAATGGATGAAACAACTCAATGGGCAGAAAAGAGAGCGAATGAATACAAAGTAAGTATGAAGAAAGCTTTGTCGGATGAAAATTTTCCACCGCCAATTCCTTATGAAAAGTTATTAGAAGTTTTTAGATATTATAGAGAAGCACAATTAAAAGTAGAAAAAATATCTTTTGATGATATAAGCAAAAGAGCAGGTTTTAAATCAGCAAGTCTATCAAAGAGAATTTTAAACCGAGTTGGTCTACAATCATTGAATTGGCAGGTGGAAGAAATGCGCAGATTATCAGAAGAGCAAAAGAAAATGGTTGAGCGCTCTGCTTCCTTGGAGATGAATAATCACGATAGAGCGTATTTTATGAATCTGCCGGAACATATTCCAGCTCAATATGGTATAAAGGGCAAAAGAATTGTTCTTAAAAGATTTTCTTCTAAAGAGCATAGATTGAACTATCGGCTTGCTAGCCAGATTTACGAGGCTCAGGGGGCTGGTTTCAATAGAGAGGAAATTGTAGAATTGTTTGATACTTTTCCAAGAACAGTTGATTATTCTCTTGAACATAAAGATGAAATTGCTCCTAAGATTATTGAAGCATTGAATATTTTATATCCTGAAAAGAATTATACAAGACCATATTTGAGATATAGGGGACTGCGTTAGTTACATGACATTTTGTACGTAGTTCTCTAATAGATAACTGCCAAAAACCAGCCTCCTAAACAGTGCAGTTATCCATATGAATAATAATCAGGAGTAATGTCCAGTAATTAGATTTGCATAGTTATCTGTGACATCTAAACGAACTTGTAGGACAGCATTTATTTCTTCTGGTGCTCTATGTCTTTTTACTTTTTTTAGTAAGTCAGGCGTTTCATCAATTAATTTCTGCCTAATACCTGTAAATTGCCTCATTTTTATTGAAATAATTTCTCCTACAGGAATCGCTTTATGCATCCCTATTTCGTTTATCTTCCTTGGTCCAAGAGGATTATATATTTCAATTTTATTTATTCCAGCATAAGCAATCCATATTTCATCTTTTTTCTTTCTGGGAAAGTCAGGGATAATAATACTTTGAAAAACTCTCCATTCCCTTAAATCTATCCCTTCAATATCTAAGAATGCATCTACTTGTTCAATATTTTCCGGTAAAATTGATACTTCTCTTCCTCTAATTAATTTTTCCTCTTTTGGATTAATTTTGCCTTCTTGCAAATAAGCAACATATAAGCCTGAAGGTCTAAATCTTCTGAATTCTAGAGTTTTCGATGCATATACATCTGGAGGTCTTATTGATAGGTTTTGCACAGATAAAAAAGGTCTATCCCAATCCTGTTTCCCAGAATATTTGACAAAACATTCATATTTTATTTGTTCATTCATAGAAAACTTAGCAATTAGTTATATTTTAAACTTTCCTCTATTTTTTTGTCTATAACAGTAGTTATTATTACACCATTTTAAGATAGTTTATTTTGTCGTCGGGAAAATAAGACTATAAAATCACAAGAATATTTAGAAATATCAATAAATTAACAATTGCTGATATTAAACAATAAAAGCAATAATTTTTAAGAATATATTTCTGCACGTAAAATAGGTATGCTGATGCAGCTAAAGCAAAAAAAGCAGAAATAAACAAAACATATCTAATCCATATAATTTCGTTGAAGAATATTACCAGTGCAAGAATGATAGCAAAAACATAATAAAAAACTCCCAGTATTTCATTTTTTATGCCGAACATTTTTCCATAAGAGCTTTTCACAACAATATTACAATCTTGTTTATTAATCGGGCAAATAAGCGGTTGTTTTCTAATAGTGTGCCAGCTAAGGTAAATGGAATCGATTAGACCAATTATAGAGAGGGCAATTAAGGAAGCAATTAATGCAGGATTCATTTTATTTATTCTTTATTGAATGATAAGACAGCAAGTGCTATTGCGCCGAACAAGATAGCAATATCTCTAAAAACTATGTCCAAAGCAGCATAATTAAATGCTATTATTAGAACCAATGCTAAAGAAGATAGGATAGAAGCATAAAATGTTTGTTTATTAGACAAAAGCCATAAAGAAATTAAAATATTAAATACAGAATGAATATGCAAAAAGAGCTCTGGTGAAATTATTGATTGTATAAAAGCAGGAATATAGCCCATCCAAGCTTGAGGATTAAGAAATGCAGATATTGCTGCAAATAAGAAAACAACAGCTAAACCAGCTCTTAGAAAAAAAGATACTAAAACATCACTATTACTTTTGTTTAGGTCATTATTATTCATTTTCTTTTAAAGATTAACTCACAATTATCTTGCCAAATCTTCCTGAAACAAGATGATCATGATAACTCCAACTTCCTTTCTCATTAAAAACAAAGCTCCAATTCTCTTCTTTTCCAAGACCTTTACATGGATCAAATGCCCCAGTTTTTGCTATACTTTCTGACTTGCAAGCTTGTGAGCCCATATATGATCCAGCTTCATTATAATTTCCTCCAGTATAGACTGTATGTGTTGGATGACTAGCAGATGCTGGCCAGTGCTCTTTAGAATCCTTATTTATCCAAGTAACCGAGTCTCCCTGCTTTATTTCGAGATTATTAGGTGAAAAACCAGATGAAGTTATTTCAATAGTATATTCCTTAGGATTCGAAGTTTTCTGACCCGCTTGCTCAACAGATTCTTCCCCTCCGCTAACTTTTAATACATTGCCAGATACACTCTTACTTCCATTTTCACTACTGGCATTATTTGTTGAAATGTAAAAAATAAAACCTGCAACAATTAATATTACAATTAGCGTTATTATAAATCCTATAATTCCCTTTTTATTTCCAATTTTCATCTCTCTACACAGAGAAAATGGCTTTATAAGTCTTTTCACCATTCAAAAAATAAGAGTATTAAATTACTCTTTTTTTCTAGAAATTTAAATAACAAAGGTATTTAAACCGAATAAGTGCTCTTATTTAATCAATAAAGATTTTAAAAAGTTTTTTTGATGAAGTAAATATATAGGAGTAAAAATGAATAGATTTGGCAACCAAGGCGGATTTAGAAGACAGGATTTTGGTCCACGAGTAATGCATAAAGCAATATGTGCAGATTGCAAGCAAGATTGTGAAGTACCATTCAAACCAATCGAAGGAAAACCCGTTTATTGCAAAGAATGTTATCCAAAACATAGAAAGTAACAGTTAATTATGTACTATAATGTTGCATTTTTTTTCTATTTTAACATTATTTTTTCATATTAATTAGTTTTTGCAGCAAAGATTAAACAATATTTCTCATTTTGGTTAGAAATACAATCGGACCATAACCGTTCTTTTCTATTTCTTTGGCTAATCTGTCCTTTTGTATATTTACATTTGAAGATATATTCATTATTTTATTTATCATCTCCATTTCTATGTTTTTTATTTTAAAATGCTCACGAACTATTGCGATAATTTGTTCTGCACATCGTACGCAGTACAAACCAGCTATTTTTATTTTTAGTTTATGCATTTTAAATTTTTATTTAAAATATTTCAGACAGTCTTGGATTTCTGCATGATGTCCTAGATGCTCCTTCCATGCATTCAAATCTTGCCCTGCGGGAAGTCTACATTTCTCAGAAATATTCTGATATTGTAACTGTAAATTACTTGAAGAGTCTTGATCGCTTTTAAAGTAGCCAAGGAAAAATCCTGCTAGAGTTCCAGAAAGCAGTAAAAGAATTATTAGTACTATAACAAACGTTTTCCCAGATATATTTATTGTATCTCCCATAATTTAATGACGCAAATCTCCTTTCATCTTTCTTTTATGATTAAACATCAATGCAATTCCTGCAATACTTGATACAATTCCTATTGAAAAGAATGATTTTTGATAAGTCATTAAAAATGATGTAAATGTAGCTAATCCAGTAATTCCAATTATTGGGATAATGCTAAGCAAATAATGACTGCAACAAGCAACCATAGACCCTCCAGATATCGTACCCGAGGCCGCCATTCCGCCATTTATAGTATAGCATAAGACATTAATCTTTCCCCAAGATTTAAATACTACCCTGTGTTTGTT
>JBBSYK010000080.1:0-1250 GCA_038045285.1 Nanobdellota archaeon
ATTGGATTGATTCTAATAGTTTTCCTTATGCCCGAAGGGCATTATCTTGACAATATGCATCCTTCATATTTTTCAAAATAGTCAGATCTTTTACTTAGATATTGTTTTCAAATTGAGATAAAGATTTTTATCATGTCAAGGAACTTGAATTTCTCTGAGCACAAGAGAATTTTTATATGAAATTCTCTGTTCAGGAAAATCGCATGGATTTTCCTGCATCCAAACCTCAAGAATGCGTAAGAGCATTCTTGAATGCCATCAAGGACAAAAGTCCTTGAAGTTTAAGGCGAGGCGGCGCATCGTGTTTTTGATTTGTTAGTGAGGAGTTATCTTTATGTTATTCTGTATTTTTTTGCGGGAAAGTGATTAACAGTTTGTTTGTCAGGAACTTTAGCCTAAATTTCGCTCAAGAGCGACATCACCCATAGATGTTAAGAGATAGGGAAGCGCACGCCAGGAATCGAACCTGGGAAAAGTCGGGCTGCAGCCGACCGCAGTACCATTGTGCCACGTGCGCACTTTTCAGAAAGTATAATAAGGCTTTTAAACTTTTAGCGTCTTTAAAAAATCTTTTGTTTTTTTATTTATTTTTTTGATTATCATATTAATTTTTTCACTTTCGCTTTCATCGGCATCTTCTATTTTCCAGACTTCGGTTTTATTGCTTGGAAATGAATTGGGGTCAACATTATTAGCTACTATTATTATTTTATCTGCCCAGTTAATAAGGTGCGAATCAACGGCTCTAGACTTTTTATCATTCATTTCAATTCCATCTTTCTTTAGAACATCAATAACTTCTTTAGCAACGTAGTTTCTTAGAGGGTCTAAACTTACTCCTGCACTGCTTACATCTATTTTTCTATTCTTATTTAAATGATTAAAAATTGCTTCAGCAACTCTGCTTCTGAATCTATTGGCTTTACAAATAAATAGGATATTCATTTTTTAATCTAAGTCCAGACCCTATTAAAATCTTTGTCATATGACAGTCTTTTTGAACGTTCTTTGTTTTCATAAATAATCAATTTGTCAAGAACCTTCGGACTAAAGTCTGGGGCGTGTTCGGGTTCTTGAGCACCATCAAGATTTGATTTGCTTGCCCTCGAACTGAAATAGGGAGATTGCGCAAATACAAATCTTGAGGTTTCAATTTTAATTGAGCTATGAGTATTTGTTTGGGAAAAATAAAATATTTCTTTATTCTCCGTAATACCGCCGCAGCTTGCTGCGGGGATAAAGCTATAAGT
>JBBSYK010000081.1:0-1933 GCA_038045285.1 Nanobdellota archaeon
ATTTATTCTTTTACACCACCAGTCCGAGACTGGTGGAATTCTTGCGGCATTAAACAGATATAAGATACATTTTTATGAAAGTCAATATCAATTCAAAAGCTTTAACAATAGATAATCTTTTAGATAATATAATCTTTGGATATAATTATGAATATTATTGCACAGAATTATAGAAGACTTTCAAGATATATCCTCTTCCTTGATAGTTGATCTCCCAGATATATCTGCTTTCCTTGAGGCGCCGGAGATTAAATTTTCGGCAAAATCGGCTGCTATTCTATCAATTTTCTCAATAGCTTTCTTTCCTATTTTTTTACTGAATTTTTGAGCAATATCTTTAATTTGTTTTTTGTTTATCATATCTCGATAAGAGCCTTCCTTTCAATGAAGTTTATGTTCCATCTTTCTAAAAAATTTAAGAAGAGGATGCTTTTCTCTGAAGGCACTGCAACAGCGCCCTTTCCCAAAACTCTGGCGCCAGTCAGTTTTATAATGCCTTCTTTATTTTCTCTTCCTATTAAGGCATAAGTAAATCTTGTTTTTTTATTATGGTCTAAATTTTTTAAATTGTAAGTAAATATAACATATCCATAGAATCCCAGTTTATTTGCAAAAGGAGCATTGTCAACCAAGCTATAACCTTCAGCTATAATTCCCTGCCTAGCCAGCATACTTTTCATGAACAGGTCTGAAATATTAATTGCAGTAATATGTATTTTGTCAACCTGACTTTTAATAATTTTTTTGAATTCTTGTGCAATATTCAGCCTTTTGTCTAATTTTTCATTTATAAATACTACAGCAATGTCAATATCGCTTGGATTCTCTTTGTCTTTTATAGCAGATCCAAATAAAACTATGTCAAATAAATTTTTCTCACCAGCAAACTTTTTACTTGTTGATTCCAAGTATTCCAAGTAATTTTTCTGCATCTTGTTTTAGAACCTCGCAATCTTCTTTGTTTAATTGAGTACGATAACTATCTTGATAGGCTAGAAAATCTTTATCAATAATCGTATAGATATTATTATACTTCTTTTCCAATATTCTAAATCTTTCTGTATGGCTGCTTGGTATTTTTCCTTCCTTTTTATATATATATAGATCTGCCAATACTGCCAATGCCTTGAAAAATAAAGTAACCGAGCTATTAAAATCTCCTTTCTCTTCTATTTCAAGAGCGTTTTTGTAAAATTCTTTGATATTCTTTACTAGAGTTTTTTCTACGCTGCTTTCCTGTCTTCCCTTTTCCTCTTCTATCTCTTCAATTTCTTCTTTTATCATTTGATTTAGATGTAAGATATAACAAATAACTAAGTACTTAAAGCTTTCTATTATATAATATAACTTAAATAGCAAATATAACCTCTTTAGTTATATTATATAACACAATTATTTAAAAAGTAGGTGATTGATACATTTTAGCACCAAAAAAGCTTATAAAATAGCTAAACTACGACGATAGTAATGAAAAGAGCGTTGTCAGACATGTATTTTTTAGGTAGAAAGTGCATATTTTGTGATAAATATGGCTTATACAGACTAAAAAATAAAAGAGTTAAATGCAAACATTGTAAAAAATATTATTCCTTAAGAAAATTAAAAAGAGAGATGGAAATCTTATACTACTTTTATCTGGAAGTATCAGCAAGAAAGACTGCTAAAGAATTAAAATTTAATTATAGATTAGTACATAGAAAGTTTATGCAATTCAGAAAAAGAATAATTTATTTCACTACTCATAAAGATAACGCTGCTATAAAAAGATTAAAAACCTCAAATATCATAAGGATTAATAACTAGAGGAAAGAAGATGGTGAATATGATAAAAAATGAAAAGCAAAAAGAAAGAAATGAAGAGAAAAGCATATTCATCAGTGATATAGATATTTCTGATGATTATATCACTCTATCACAATAAAGTTTATATTCT
>JBBSYK010000082.1:0-3581 GCA_038045285.1 Nanobdellota archaeon
TATTAAAAAATGGCCATATCACTGGGAAGCTTATTATCTAATGGGCTTGCTTTTGTTTAATACTAATGAAGGGCTGGCTATGAAGAATTTCAATAAATCCATCAAATTAAAAAAAACTTTTGACAATACCATTGTTGCTGCTCAACTATTATATTTTTTGCAGCAACCTAATTATAAAGAATATTTAGAAGATGCAAAGCCGCTTGACTCTGGAAGATATAAAAATTACATGAAAAATTACTGGGAATGGGAGATTTGTTGAGCAAATATGAATAAATCTAAAGAGGACGAAAAATGATAAAGAATAAATCTTTCTTTTTAGGAAAGAGAAAGGGCATGAAACCTAATATTTGGGTACTGATAATAGGAATTTTCCTGTTAAGTATTGTTTTTGCACAGGCAGAAATTGCTAAAGCAAAAGTTGATATTAAAGTTATTGATAAAACTTCTAAAGGAGAGAAAGTAAGGGTCTTTGTCAAGTTTAAAGAACCGGAATTGAATATTGATGGAGCAAAAGTATCGTCTATTAATGCAAATGAAAGAGATAAAGCTATAATTAAGGAAAAAGAGGCTATTAATAAAAATATTAGGAATTTAGTAAGCAGCAAAATAGGAAAAGAGAAGATAAGGCATGAGTTTGATGGATTTTTGTCTGCTGAAATAGGCAAGGATGAATTAATTAAGCTTGAACAACAGGAAAATGTTGAAAGTATTGAAGAAGTTGGTATTAGATATATAATGCTGCAGGATTCTGGACCATTAATAAATGCTTCAAGAACGCAAACACTTGGTATCGATGGGATAAATTTAACTGGAGGAGGAGAGAGCATATGCGTAATTGACACGGGGGTTAATTATTCACATTCAGCTTTAGGAGGATGTTTTGGAAATAATAATGTTTCTTCAGGATGTAAGGTTGCAGGAGGTTATGACTTTGTAAATAGCGATAGTGATCCTAGAGATGATCATGGGCATGGAACTCATGTAGCAGGCATTGCGGCTGCAAATGGTTCAATAACTGGAATTGCTCCTGGGGCGAGAGTAATTGCAATTAAAGTATGCGACTCTTCAGGGTCGTGTGCTGATGATAATATCATAGCGGGAATTAACTGGTGTTCTGGAAATTCTTCTTTATATAATATTTCAGTTATAAGTATGAGCATTGGGTCTGGACTGTACAGTAATTATTGTAATAGTGACTCCCTTGCATCTGCAATCAACGGTGCAGTAGGAAAAAACATAAGTGTTGTAATTGCATCTGGAAACGGACTAAATAATGATGGAAACGGCAAAAGTACACAAATTGCTTCTCCTGCTTGTGTGCAAAACGCCACAGCAGTTGGGGCGACTGATAAAAGTGATGGAATTACTTCATATTCTGACAGGTATTCTTTGATGTCTCTTTTTGCCCCTGGCGGCACTCAGACGAGCAGTGCAACACAGATTAATTCTACATGTATTGGAGGAAGTTATTGCGGAAATCAAGGAACAAGCATGGCTGCTCCCCATGTTTCTGGAGCAATAGCTATAATCAGAGAGTATTTAGCTTTGACAAACAGAACTAGAACTGCAAAACAAATTGAAACTATATTGAATAATACTGGCTTGCGAATAATAGATGGTGCATCTGGAATAAATTACAGCAGAATTAATGTATTTCAATCAATAATTTCTATAGACGACTTTGCACCAAATGTAACCTTAACATTACCAAATAATAACAGTATTAGCATAAATCAAAATCAGACTTTTAGATGCAATCTGACTGATTTATCTTTGAAAAATACAACATTTTATTTATGGAATTCTTCCGGAATTTACAATCAGAGTTTAAGGAGCGTTAGCGGAAACTCACAGATATTTGAAATAAACATTACAAATATTGGAGTTGGCTCTTATAATTGGAATTGTCAAGCCGCAGATGAAAATAACAATACTGTATTTGCAACATCTAACTTTACTTTAACTTTGGCGAGTTTGCAGGTAAATTTAATATCTCCTAGTAATTCACTAAAAACAAGACAGAATCAGACTTTCTCTTGCAATGGAACGTCAAATAACGAGTTAAAAAATGTTAGTTTTTACATTTGGAATTCTTCTGGTGCAATAATTAATATTACTAATGCAAGCATTAATGGAACACAGAACACAACAAATATAAGCTATAATTTTACTCGAGAAGATGATTATCAATGGAATTGTTTATTTGCAAATAATCAAAGTGCTATAAGCTTTGCTTTGGCTAATTTTAGTGTGACTTATGATTTAACATCGCCAAGTTTAAACATAACATCACCCATAAACGGAAGCTGGTATAATGCGGCGCGTTTAAATATTAGCTTGAATGAGAATGGCAGCTGCTTATACAGTTTAGACAGAGGAGCAAAAAATTACAGTATGAGCAGCAGTGATAACAAGAATTTTAGCAGTATTAATTCAACTCTTTTACAGGCAGACTATTATAATGTTACATTTTATTGCAATGACACGGCAGGAAATATTAATAACTCTGCTGTTATTAACTTTAATGTTGAGCTTGCAAAACCAAATGTTTCTTTGTTAGCTCCAGAAGAAGGGTATAGCGTAACAGCTTCTTCAACTATTATTAATTTTACTTTTAATGCAAGTGATAACTTAAATATCAACAATTGCGAACTGATGATAAACGGGGCTGTAAATTTAACAAACTTCAGTATAACAAATCAAAGTGCGAATCATAGCTTTACACAGACACTTTCCAGCGGAAATTATAATTGGAATGTTAATTGTACTGATCAAGCAGGAAATGTTGGAAACAGTTCTCTACGCAGCATTACTATAAATGCTCCTGCTTCTTCTCCTTCTAGTTCTAGCAGCGGAGGAGGCGGAGGTGGAGGCGGAGCATCAGCACAGACATTTGTCCCAAGTTCAGACGAAGTAAATCGAGGATATACAAAAGAGCTTGTAAAAAATGATAAAATAAAATTTGTGATATATGACATCAAAGCAGAACAGCATATTTTAACTATACAAGAAGTTGGAAAAGATTATGTCAACATAACTGTAAATAGCTCTGTTATCAATCTTGTTTTAGGAATTGGGCAAAGCGCTAAATTGAATTTGACATCAGCAAACTATTATGACTTATTCATCAAGCTTGAAAATATAACTGCTGGCAAAGCGAAATTGACAGTGCAGTTAATTAAAGAACTTATTAGAAATGAGAAGATTAAAGATGGGGGAGAAAATGAAAACAGGACTGCAAGCGATGAAAGAAATGAATCTACCAACGGCGAAAGTAATGGAGAAGAGAATATTAAGAAAGAAGATGGAACAAGCAGAAAAATTAAAGATAGACTAATTGATGTTGCGCTGATAGTTATATTGGCATTCATTGTTAGCGGGATCTTTTATCTTATTGAATTGAAAAGAGAGAGAACGCTGAAGAAAGAAATAATAAAAGATGTAAAGAAAGAGCTTAGAGCGAAGAGGAAATAAAATGTTGCTGCTTGCATTAGCCTGCATAGATGAATGTCAGAACAAGCATAAAACGACTTTGCGTACATATTATCTAATCTTATCAAAATAAGATAATCTTGCTC
>JBBSYK010000083.1:0-19202 GCA_038045285.1 Nanobdellota archaeon
TTATTTAATAGAAGAGCTCATAATATATAAATCTGCCGAAGACTTAATAGAATCCCGATTCCCGAAGAATATCAGAATATAATACTAATTTTTACTTAAAGACAAGTTATACGCTTAATTACATTGCGTCCTAAATAATCTCTTCTAATTAGTTATGGGCTACAAATATCATTATCCACGATAAAAATAACTGCTGAAAATTAGATGATAATTATTTCTTGTCGATTAATAAAAAACATTCAATAAATAATCTGAGGGTAAGTATTATGGTTCAGCGTACGTCACAAAACCCTTCGGGTTTTAACCTCGGCTTAAAAGCCGAGGCTCGTTTCGGTTTTGTGACCGCCGGAGAAATCCTCAGCGAAAACCACGGAATAAATTCTGGGGATTTCTACAAGCGTTAATAAAAACTAATGGCTCTCAACTTTTTAATCTCTGTTCTTCTTTCAAATTCACAAACTTCTCGTGCATAATTTCAACATTTTCCTCGCAAACAAAATCATGCTGTCTAAATCCTCCGCCAAAAGTCTTTGGAATATGCAGCATTTCATGAATTATTACCTTATCTTGTTCTTCTTTTTTTAATTTGTCAAATCTCTCTAAAAATTCTATTGCATAATGTGCATCTACTCCTATTGCCTTCTGCATCAATTTACCTATTGTGTGGCATCTTGCAATTGTTCTCTTTGTACTGCTTCCTCTGCTTCTGAAACACTTCACTCTTTCAAGATTTATATGATTCATACTAAGTATTCTTACTATTTCTTCCATTCTTTTTTGTAAATCATGTGCATATTCGTATTTCATTTTCTCCTTTTTAAGTACCTTAATTTTCATTAATGAACATCAAAAACCCAGTTTTTATTGCCATCAACAGCAATAAACTCTATTCTCTGTGCCGGAGTTCCTAAATATCTAGATAATAGTTCTCTAACTACGGGCTTAGCATCTTCATCTTCCCCAAAAGGTAAATAAAGCAAATATCTCCAATCTGTAAACTTCTCGAATCTTTCTTTTGATGCATTAAATCTAATTTTTAAAATAACTTTCATTCAATCGCCTCCTAAATTAAGATAATCAACAAGGTATTTAAATTTTTAATTGCTTTTAATAATCCAAATTATCCTAATAAAATCCTAGATCTTTTTTACATATTTTCAAAGCCCTTATAACTATTTCAAAATGTTCATCTTCATTGACTCCCAATTCTTGAATTCCTTGCTTTATATCCTTTCGATTAATTGCAGCAGCAAAATCTTTTTTCTTCATTGCTTTTTTAACAGAATTAGCATTCATTCCATCAAAATTTCCAGGACGCACTTTCGCAAGAGCCATTATTAACCCGCACAGCTCATCAACAGCAAACAAAGTCTTTGCCATATCTGACTCTCTTTTTACACCAGTATGATTACCATGCCCTATTATTGCATTAACTATCTTTTCATCATAATTTTTTTCTCTCAAAATTTTAACACCCTCAAAAGGATGCTTCTCCATCGAAGGAAATTTCTCATAATCAAAATCATGTAATAGCCCACAAATCCACCATTTATCTATTTCTTCCCGAGGCAATTTATTTTTCATGGCATATTCTTCCATTGCAGCAGCAACAGCATAGCAATGTTTTCTGAGAGAATCTGATGAAACCCATTCATGCAATAATTCCAAAGAAAATTCTCTTACTTTATTCCCAACAATATTCAAATCTTTCATTATTAACATTTACTTATTGACTCTTTAAATCTTTTGTTTCTTTACAAAAAAGAATAAAATATTCCTACCTTCAGATAGGAAAAAGTTTAAATACCAATTCCTACTTAATATTACATGGAAATAGTGAGAGAAATGAAGCCAAAAGGCATTATAGTTATACCTAAAGATATAAGAGAAATGATTAGACTTAGAGAAAAAGATAAAATTACATTCACCGTTAGAGATGATGAAATTATAATCAAAAAACAGCAAAATCCAAAGATATGGCTGAATGATTTTTTTAACGCTCCAAAAAAAAGAAGAAAAAGCTTAACGCTTAAAGAGCTTAAAAAAATAGAGGATGAAAGTTATGATTTACCTTGACGCGAACATTTTTTTATATCCTTTAACATCAGAAGATGAAAAATCAGAAAAATGTAAAAGGATAATTTCTGAAGTAGTAGAAAACAATAATCTAGGATGTACATCTATGCTGACCTGGGATGAAGTAATTTACACGTTAATGAAAGAAAAAGGAAAAGAAGAGGCGGCTATTGAAGCAAGAAAATTTCTTACAATCCCAAATTTAATATTTATCGATGTTAATTTTCGTATAATTAGTTTCGCACAATCATTAGTTGAAAATTACTCTCTAAAGCCTCGTGATGCAATCCATGCCGCTACTGCAATCCTAAACAATTGCAAAGAAATTGCTTCAGATGATCCTGATTTTGACAAAATAAAAGAGTTGAAGAGAAGGAAAATATAATAAGTAAGAAAGATTAAAAACAAATAAGTTTACTACGATAATGTTTTTATACTGGTTCTTATATTAATTCTTATGGATGAAGCAGAAAATTTCAGAAAAGTTCTAGAAGCTCTTGCTAACGAAAATTGGGATTTGAGAACCGCAGAAGGAATTGCTGAAGATACTAAAATACATCCGGAAAAAGTAAGAAGCATTCTTAAAACAAATACACCAAATTTTGTCAGAAAATCTTTTATACCAGATCAATATGGAAGAGACTTGTATACACCAGCAGGAAGAAAAATTAAATTTCGAGAATATCTTGCAAGAATACATTTTATTTTAGCACCGGAACAATACGCTCCTCAAAGAACATAACTGCCTATAAATCTTACTTCGTCATTATCTTCAAACAAAATTATGGCGAAAACCGCAATCCTTAAATACCTAAAAAACTTGAAAAAATTATGGAAAGCATGCAGCGATTGGAACAAGAAAATCATGAATTAAAGAAAGCTCTGGCTCTGTTTATGAACAGGCCATTAATAAAAAAGATTTCTGAAGCAATAGAAAGAGTCAATAGCGGTGAATATTTAACAGAAGAAGAATTCTTTAAAGATTCTCCTCAATAAACCTTTTTAATGTTTCTACTGAAAGTCTCCTTAAGAATTTGTCCTGTTCATCCTTATAACTAATTGCAAGTACAAGTACTTTATTGTTCATATCATCAAATATATAATAAATTCTATAAGATTGAAGATGTAATTCATATAATTTAGGAAGAAATTTAAGTGGCTTTCCAATATCTTTTGGATTGTCTTTTAACCTTTTAAGTTTCTTATCTCCTTCAATTTGCAAAGACTTATCAAGTTTGCGATAATCTCTTGCAAATTGTTTGTCAAAAATAAGTGTATAGGCCATATATTATTCAAGTCTAGAAAAGTTAAAAACTTATCTAATTTTCACTTCATCAAGATCTCCAAACTCTCAAAAGTTTTATGAGGCTAACAAATTTATTTTGTCATTATTTCCAAGCCATCGCCGCTTTTTATAATATAGTCCTTTCCAACCGCCTGCTTTGTCTTAACATCAATAGCTTTGACAAAATTCTTTCCTATATCGCTGTGTAATCGATAAGCAAAATCCAGCGCTGTACTTCCTGGAGGCATTAAAAAGCAATCAGGAAGCACATTTCCCTTGCTATCAGTAAGTTTAGTTGAACCAGCAGGATAAATTGCCACAAATTTCAAGATATCAAAAACAATTTTATTTAACACCTCTTGAATCCCAGTTGAACCATATTCTATTATCATTTTTTTTATAGCATCTAGTGCGCTCTTTTGCTTCTCATTTATCTCTTTTTTAACCTCAAAACTTTTTTCTCCAGGAATATAATTTATCAATCCTGACTTATCAGCCTCTCTCAACGCAAGTTCTCCCTCTGCAAAACATGGAATAATATTATAATCAAAATTTTTCTTTATTTTATCTAGATTTTTCTTTGCATTTGGTCTATCCATTTTATTGGCAACAATTATCATCTGTTTTGTATGTTTTCTAAGTAATTGTGCAAATTTTTCCAATTCGCTGTCACTCCAATTGCTTGGTCTATCAACATTCAACCCATGCTTCTGTACAACGAAACGAACATCTTCTTGAGTTACTTTTAATCCAGAAAATTGCTTTACAACCGCTTCTTCAAATTTCTTTTTTTGCATTTCTAAAGATCGGGTAAATTGTGTCCACACTTTCTTCAAAATTCCTAAATACCAAAAATCTAATTCTCTCTCAATTATTTCTATATCATTAGAAGGATCATAGTTATCTGCGGGCTTTCCTTCTCCATCAAACTCACCAGACATATCTACTACGTGAATGAAAGCATCAGCAGCTGATAAATCATTTAAGAATTCATTTCCCAGACCTCTTCCCTCAGATGCCCCTCGTACAAGACCTGCAACATCCATTAATTCAAAAGGAACAAACCTCCATCCTTCTTTTACATAACCCTCGCGCGGATTGCTAATTTTCCCAAATTCAGCAGCTAAATCTTTAATTTTGACATATGCAATTCCCCTATTTGGCTTTATTGTTGCAAATGGATAATTTGCAATAAGAACATCTATAAGCGTCGCTGCCTTAAAAAACGTTGACTTGCCACAATTAGGTTTCCCAACCAAACCAATTAACATAATTCTCCAGAGAAAAAAGAGGTTATAAATATATTGCATGTAATAATTTCACCTGCACCAACAAAGGGGTTTCACTTGAAGCTAGAAATAGTTTCATATGAACCAAAAGATTTAAATATGAGTTTCACTTGAAGCTAGAAATAGTTTCATATGAACCAACATGAAAATTAAAGACCATAATAAAAGATTGCAAGAAAGCCTAAAAGTTATAGAAGAATCTATAGAAAAAGGAATTGTAGAAAGACAAAGAACAATAGGATTCAGTATATCTGCTGCCTGTTCAGATATGCTGGAAATATTATTGCACAAAAAAGCTCTGATAAGCCCGGGTTTTATGATAAAGCACGAATGGTTTAACTCTCAAAATAAGATTAAAGAAAAATTTCCTTTTAATTTTCCAAGAAAAGAAGAGACAATAAAACTTATCTCAGAAATAGAAAAGATGAGAAACCCACTTTGCTATGGAAAGCCTAAAAAAGATGAGGTTATCAAAAGAGTTATAGAAAATTTCAATAAATTAAAAGAAATCTTTAATGGAGAGATAAATGAATAATTCATATTTAACAGCCTATGCTCTGGATTTTACTTCATTTCTTATACAAAAAACGAAGAATAGAGATAAGATTAGGAGCATAATACTATTCGGCTCTGTTGCACGCCAAGATGAATCAAAAGAAAGTGATATAGATATTTTTGTAGATATAATAAAAGATAATGAGGTTATAGAAAAAGAAATCTATTTTATTCTTGAAAACTTCATAGATTCTATAAAGCATAAAGATTATTGGAAACTATTTGGGGTAAAGAGTGAAATAAAATTAACTATTGGCGATATAGATAATTGGAAAGAATTAAAGCCGAGCTTGATAGCCGATGGCATAGTTTTATACGGAAAATACAAACCAAAAATAAAGGAAGGAGAGCATAAAGTTTTTTTCATATGGGAAAATATAAAGCCGAATGCCAAAAGAGTGCTCTTTAATAAGAAAGTCTTTGGGTATAGACAAAACAAAAAGTCTTACCAGGGATTATTAGTGCAATATAAAGGAGAGCGTCTGGGAAAAGGGTGTATTGTTATGCCGATTGAACACACTTCTCTTTTTCATAGCTTATTTAAAAAATTCAAGGTAAATGTAAGAATAAAAAAAGTATTGGATTATTATTGATTCTGCTTTTAAAAAAAGCTGCAGAATTTTATAAGAAATAATTTGATTTGCTTTGGAGTATTGTAAAATAGATGGTTTTGAAAAATGGTCATTTTTGCACAACTTCTTGTGTTTTTCCATATATTTTTCACAAAATAGAGGGGTTATTCAAAGCTCTCAATAATAAAGTTGTAGCTAGCAGCGCAAATGCAAAAGAAGTATTGAAAAAAGCTAAAAAAATATCCAAATAAAATGTATGCACTAGCAAAAATATCTAAGGAAGAAACATTAACCATATCTTCATCTTTTTTAACAAATTAAATTAATTTTATGCAATATGAATCTTTTTCAATAGTTTACCAAATTTTTTCTCAAATTTTTCCTTTGTACTATCATTCATTAAATGATAATCAGCCATTTCAATACATTTTGCACTTTGTTGTCCATGAGCCTCTTCTCCTATTCCTCTGTCCCGTGCATCAATAACTTTAACTCCTTCCAAAGATGAAGGATCACTGTCCTTCTGTCTCATCATAATCCATTGAAATCTTCTCTCAACAGGTGCTTCAACATTTACTAGAATAAAATTTTCTAATTTTCTCAATGCATTAACTTCTGAAGGATTTCTAATGCCTTCAACAACATAATTCTTATCCTTCTCCATTTTTGCTATTACTTTTTTCGCCCAATAATCATTTCCTTCTCTCAAACGCATTTCATTTCCAAGATCTTGCAATTCTTTTCTCTTAATAGGAATATTTTTATTTGCTGCTTCATTTCTTACTTCAGCAGAAAAACTCAGCCTCAAAAATCCTCTTTTTACAAGCACATCTCCTAACAATGATTTTCCAGAAGCAATCGATCCAACCACTCCAATTATCATATCATTATTTTCAAAACAAAGTATAAATAATTTTGCATTCTAAGTTAATCTTAATATTTCTACAAATTTATTATAATCAATAAAAATTCATGTTGGTTATATTGCTGTTTAGCTATTTAATGTAAATCATATTAAGTTGTATGATTTATTCTACAAATTAAAATCTTCTTCCAAACGATCTTCCTCTACCTCTGCTTCCAAATCTTCTACTTTCGCCGCTATGTCTATTGCTTCCTGTTCTTCTATCGCTTCTAAATTCTCTATTCCCCTGATGAGTTCTATTTCCATCAAACCTCCTTCCTTCCACGCTTCTTCCTGGTCTATTTCTACCAAAACTTTGTCTATTTCCAAAATTCCTTCTATCTCTAAACATTCCACCACTTTGACCATCCCGATTATAACTCCTATCCGATACAAATTTGATATTTACTCTTTCCACTTCAGGCAGTTTTTCCTGCCCAATTTTAAGATCAGGATTTCTTAATACATTTCTAAAATTGTCATAATCTCTTTGAGATACAATGCTAATTGCAATTCCATCTTTTCCTGCCCTGGCAGTCCTTCCAATTCTATGAATATATTCTTTACTTGAAAGAGGAATGTCATAATTATAAATATGAGAAACTCCTTTAATATCTAAACCTCGCGCTGCTACATCAGTACATACCAAAACCTCTGTTTTACCAGCATGAAATCTCTCCATAATATTATTTCTTTTTGCTTGACTCAAACCGCCATGAATTGCAGTTGCGTCAACACCAAACTTTATTAAATTAGATGCAATAAAGTCGGTATTTCTTTGTGTATTGCAAAATACCATTACCAATCCTGCATGTTCATGCTTTAATAAATGCAATAAAAAAGAAAATTTTAGATCTTGTGAAACATCATAATATATTTGCTTTAATAAAGAAGGATCAACATAGCTGTCCACAGCAACATACTCTGGATTATGCATATGTTTACTTGCAATATTTTCAATATCCAAAGAAATAGTAGCAGAAAACAGCATTGTTTGTCTCTGCTTTGGACATTTCGATATAATTCTTTCAACATCTTCTATAAAGCCCATATCAAGCATTCTATCAGCTTCATCTAAAACAAGAGTTTTAATCTTTGATATATCAATTGTTCTTCTTTGAAGATGATCTAATATTCTTCCTGGAGTTCCAACAACAATTTCACTTCTCTGCAAAGAGTCTATTTGCGGCCCCAATCCAACTCCTCCATAAACTATCGATATTCCCAAATTCTTAAATCTTGAAAATTTTCTAATAACATTTCCAACTTGCTCAGCAAGTTCACGAGTTGGAGTCAGTATCAATGCTTGAATTTTTTCTCCTTTTTTGCATTTATCAATGATGGATGCTCCAAATGCAAGCGTCTTTCCGCTTCCCGTTGCACTGCCTCCAATTATATCTTTCCCCTGCATCGCTATAGGTATCGTTCTTTCTTGAATTTCACTAGGTTCTTTGAACTTAGCATTCTCAACTTCTTTAATAAGCCCTTCGCTAAGCCCTAATTTTCTAAAGCTTTCCATCTGTTATATTCTCAGTATATTTATTTATCAAAAAGAAATAGTCATTATAAGCTATTTCTTAAACACTCATTAAAACCTTAATAAGTTCATTTTACTGTTAATTAGTATTACTAAAAAATTAGGCTATTTAAATCTGCTCATTTAATCCTCACACCAGCGTTCTCAGACAATCCGGGCATTTTATCTTTGCTGACTCTTCTCCAGACAACAACAAACATTATAATTATTCCAGCAATCAATGCTCCAATAACTGCTATTGAAACTATCACTCTTGCTGTTTTGTTCTTGATTCTCTTTTCTAATTCTTTCTGAATCTTATCTGCCAAAGTTGCGTTCTTAAATTCTCCTGTTTCTTTTTCCTCTTCTTTCTCTGGCTGTGGAATTACTTTAGGAAGAGTCGCATTTTCCTTTCCTTTTTCCTTAGTTTTTGGAGGCACATAATCTCCTCCGCCACTTCCACCTTTATTTCCTCCTCCTGCAGGCGGCTGATCAATAACAGTTTGTTCAATAACACCAGAATGCTTCAAACCTTTAACAGCAAATTCACCAGCACTAACTTCACATGAATATTCTCCCAAAGAGCTAGGACATCGTACTTGCAGGCAATTTGCTCTTATGTCTTCAACGCTCTGAATATTTTCCCTGTCAGCAATGCAGACTGCATTTGCATTTGCATTTAATGGTTTCAGATAAATTATTTTTGTCTTTCCTGATAATGTCAGATTTCTTATTATCAAATAAGCACTTGTCTCATTCAAATTATTTTTTTCTATCTCCAATTTATCTGCACTAGCTTCTGTCTGATTAATATTATCAAGAGTAAGCAGTTTAAGTTTAGTGTCAGTTTCCTCTACAACCAAATCCACTCCTTTTTGTGAGATAGTTAAATCACTTCTTGTAAGTTTATTTTGATAAACGCATTTATTATCTGCTCTCTTATATCCTAATGATCTGTCGCATCTCCATTTGCACGAAATTGTTCCATTTGCACTGTCATCATAAGTCCATGTTGTAACAGCTGCTCCTTCAGTATAATTTGAAGCTCCTTTAATAACTCCTTCTCTTCCTGGTTCAGTTCCAGAACATTGTAATGCACCTGGCTCAACAACTCTAATTGCTAAAGGAGATGTTGTTGCCTGTGCACCCTTATCATCTATTGCTTTTGCAGTCAATGAATATGTTCCAGCAGATACATTGCTCCAAACATATATCCATCCATCTGCACTATTAGAATCGCTGTTTAACAATCTCGTTCCATCATAAAATTCTATTCTCTGCACAGTTCCATCTCTGTCTAATGCACTTGCGCTTAATCTAAATGTTGCTGGAGCAGTATATGCATTTTGAGTAATGCCTCCATCCAGTAATGAAATTGATAATGATATTTCAGGAGGTTGATTTTCTATTTAATCCATAATTTTGTTTTCTTGATGTTTCTAAACCTGAGCCATCACCCATTAATTTTCCATCAGAATTTTTATTTTTATCAAATATTTGCTTTAGAATAAATGCAACTTCAAATTTGTTATAAGCATTGCCTATAACTCTATCGTCGAGTTTTTCGTAAATTCCTGCAAAAGGACCAATAATTTCGAGCCATCCTTCTGCTTTCCTTTCAACAAAACCTAATGCTTCGCAAATCAGAATAGCTTTGGCTAAAACTTTAGGATCTGTTAATGGTTTCCCTACTTTTTTGGAGGCATTAAACATTTATCCACTTCTCTTTTGATAAAGAGAAGTGTTTCTTTTGCGTCATTGATTTGAGATAGAGTATAAACATTCCAATTAACTTCTTTTGGTTTTTTATTTACATAGAATTTTATTCTTTTATTCTCTCTTGCTTCCTTAGCATATCTTACTAATGCCCTAAATTCTTTATTTGGATAACTTCTTTCTTTCATAATTTAATATATATTAATATATACTTAGATTTTTCGGTGGAAGAATATAGTAAATTGCAGCACCGAAAAGTTTATATATATAGATATATATTTGTATATATGAGCAGAAAAATTAAATTGGAGAAAGGAAAATTAAACATAGAAGATGAAATAACTGCTTTATATGAAAAAACAATAACTAAGTTTGGTTCGGGTGCTAAAATTGATGCGCCTAAAGAATTTCTAGGAAAGAAAGTTTATATTTTAATTAGGAAATAATTGAATAAGTACGCAAAGCTTTTCAAACAGAAACCCTTAAAATCCTCTTATTCCATAAATATGAATGGAAAAGATATACCTTTATAATACATTAACAAGAAAAAAAGAACTTTTCAAACCGATCAAGCCAGGCATAGTTGGTATGTATTCCTGCGGTCCAACTGTGTACAACTACGCACACATTGGCAATTTCCGTACCAATATCTTTAACGATATTTTAAAACGCATGCTTACGCACAACAAACTTAAAGTAAAACATGTAATGAACATTACTGACATTGATGATAAAACAATTAAAGGAAGTCAGCAAGAAAAGCTTTTATTGCATCAATTTACACGAAAATATGAGAAAATATTCCTTGATGAAATTGCTTCGCTGAATATTATAAAACCTGCCATAATCTTACGGGCAGCTGAATCTATACCTCAAATTATTGAGCTCATTGAAATACTGCTCAAAAAAAAGTACGCATATCGGGCAGAAGAGGGTATTTATTTTTCTATTGATAAATTTAAGGCATATGCAAAGCTCGCACAACTTGAAAAAACAAAGAAGAAAAAAGAGCGTATTCTTGCAGACGAGTACGACAAGAACAATCCTCAAGACTTTGCACTCTGGAAATTCTACGTTCCTGAAGACGGCAACGTAGTATGGGATGCTCCTTTCGGACGAGGAAGACCTGGCTGGCATATTGAATGTTCAGCAATGTCCATCAATGCATTAGGAGAACATTTTGATATTCATACAGGTGGCAGTGATCTCATCTTTCCTCATCATACAAATGAAATAGCACAAAGTGAAGCAGCAACAGGAAAAAAATTTGTCAATTATTGGATTCACGGAGGCATGTTAATCATGAAAGAAGGGAAGATGTCTAAATCACTTGGAAATGTATATGCCCTCAGAGATTTACAACAGCAGGGATATCGCCCCCTGCATTACCGCTATCTCTGCTTGCTGACACACTATCGCAAGCCTTTAACATTTACAATTGAAAACCTTAATGCTGCAAAAATTTCCTACGAGAAAATAAAAAGAAGAATCATTGAATTGCGAAAAGAAAAACATACTGGTGCAGACAAATTCAAAGAATACGAATCTTTATTCAATAAAGCAATTTACAATGATCTGAATATACCTCGAGCAATTCAGATTTTTCTTGAAGCACTAAATGATATTGCATTCGACACAAAAAAGAAACTTTCCCTGTTAGAAAATTTTGATTCTGTACTTGGCCTATGCGTAAGTGGCATGAAAGAAGAAAAAATAATAATTCCTGATGAAGTTCAAAAACTTATTGATTCCAGAGAACGCCTAAGAAAAGCAAAACTCTGGACAGAGGCAGATATAATTCGGCAAAGAATCAAAGAGCTTGGATATTTGATACAAGATAATTCAGATGGTCTAAAAATCGAAAAAATCAATTAGCAATTCTTGCCTTTATTATTTTAACCTCTTTTAAAGGCCTATCGTTCTGATCAGTTTCAACCTTTGCTATCTTATCAACTATGTCCATTCCTTTAACAACTGCTCCAAAAACAGGATGTTTCATATCTAAATAATTATTATCCACAAGATTTATAAAAAATTGACTGCCCCCAGTATTTGGTCCTGAATTAGCCATAGATATTGTTCCTCGATCGTTTTTATTGTGATTTGTAAATTCATCCTTTATCGTATATCCTGGACCTCCTGTTCCAGTTCCTTTAGGATCTCCTCCCTGAATCATAAACCCATCTATAACTCTATGAAATATTACTCCGTTATAAAATCCTTCTCCTATTAATTTCTCAAAATTACCTGCAGTTATCGGCATATCATCATAAAGTTCAATTGTAATATCACCCATATTAGTTCCTAAGACCGCTAACTTTTTCCCAGACATATTATTTCCGTCCATTTTATTATATACAATTGCACCAATTACTAATAAAATAACTATTATAAAAACCATTGCATGCTTCCTTTTAATCTGTATCTTTTTTTCCATCTTTTATTCCTCAAAAACTATATTTTCAACCTTAGCTCCAAAACTTTCTAAAATTCTTTTCAAATCAACTACCATTTGTGGAGGGCCGCAAATATAAAAATGTTGTATAAAACTATTTATTTTACTTTTTAAAAATTCCGCATTTACGAACCCATACTTAAATCCCCTTGTTTTTTCCTTAGTTAAAATAAATAAACAATCTCTCCCGAACATTTTTTCTAATTCTTCTTTTAAAATAATATCTTTTTCAGAGTTATTAGAAAAAATTAATTTATTTCCTTTCAAATTATTATGTTTATACAACTGCCTAAAAATAGCAATAAATGGAGTTATGCCTGCTCCTCCAGCAATAAAAACTCCCTTCTCTTTATATTTTATAGTCCCAAAAGGCTCGCGAATGGTAATAAAATCTCCAACTTCAAGCTTTCCAATTTGATTAGTCAATCCCTTATGATCAAAATAAATTTTAATTGTAAATTCCAAAAAATCTTCATCATTCAAACATGTAAAAGTAAACGGCCTCTTTTCTTTTTCCCATTCTTTTTTATTAATAGAAACTTCAGTTGCCTGCCCAGGAGCATACTTATATCCCTTCGGCTTTTCAAATCTAAATCTCTTTACGTTATGCGTTATTTGCCGAATATCAATAATTTTTACAACATATTCCTTTACATTTTCCATCTATAAAAGAAAAAAAGATAATTGCTTTAAATAACTTATGAAAACCTATTTTAAGGACTTAGAAACAACTCGCTTTCTTTTTTACGGCGATTCTCTAATCCTTTAATTCTTTTTCCTCCGGCATAAACCCACTTAGCAAATTCATTTTTTGCCCCATTATAATCACTATTATTTAATTTTCTAAGCAAAGTACTTTGTTTTAAACTTCCTTCTCCCAAATTATAAGTAAAACTAACTAAAGCATCATACTGATTTTGTGTCAGTGGTGCTTTTACTGACTTCTGCACTGCTTTTTCAGCTCTTTCAATATCCTTTCTTAATATTTTTTCAGCTTCGTATTCAGTAATTTGATCTAGACTTTCATCACTTCTTATCAAATGACCATATCCGATCGTAGATTTTCCAGCACTATCTAAATATACTCTTGCCGAATAGCCTTCATATTGCTTAATCAAATCTATTCCTTTTTGCGATATCTTATTCTTGTCTGCTCCTTGAATCTCAGATGCTAAATACAAATTACCAGCCAGCGCAATTCCAGCCAATCCTTTAATCAACTCAGAGATTAATTCTTTTTTCATGAAATTATGACAAAAAAAGTATTTATAAATCTTTGCATTTTGTAATTACTAATTAAAAGTAACAAACTAAAGGCACAGTAATAATCATAAAAATTCTATTTTTAGAATTATAATTAAACTTTTTCCTCAAAGAAAATAAATGTTAAGGCAAAAACATCATCAACACTTTTAAAAATCCCCTATCTCTATAGAATATATGCGTATCATCACCCTACACTGCGATTATATTCGCTTCAAGCCAGTAAAAAAAGCAATAAAAAATCCTGAAGAGCTTTCTGAAGAAAAAAAGAAAGAAATTATAGTAAAAGATCCTTTAGTAGTTTTAACAGCAATTGAAAAAGGTGACAATGACCAAATCATCAAACAGCTTATTGAAAGCGTAAAAAAAACAGCATCTGAAGTCAAAGCAAAAAAAATTGTCCTTTATCCTTACGCTCACCTCTCTAATCAATTAGCTGATCCAACAACTGCACTTGAATATTTAGTTGAAGCAGCCAATGTATTGCAAAAAGAAGGTTTTGAAGTCACAAGAGCTCCTTTCGGTTATTACAAAGAATTTGAATTGAAATGTAAAGGCCATCCTTTATCAGAATTAAGCAAAGAATTTAGAGTAGAGGGAGCAATTCAAACAGCTCAACCTGTAAAGAAGCTTTCAAAAGAAGGAGGAAAAATAATCTTAGACAGAAGAAATCTAAAACCCAATGACCACAGAATATTAGGAGAAGATTTGGGAATATTTTATCTTTCTGATGAAATTGGCCCTGGTTTACCCTTATGGTTGCCTAACGGAGAAACAATAAGAAATCAATTAATTCAATACATGAGAGAGATAGAAGAGAAATATGGCTACAAATACGTTTCAACGCCCCACATCACAAAGAGGCATTTATATGAAAAAACAGGGCACATACCATATTATGCTGAGACTATGTTTTCTCCAATGAAAATTGATGAAACAGATTATTACTTAAAACCTATGAATTGCCCTCATCATCATATTATCTTCACTAAAATAGTAAAAAGTTACCGAGATCTGCCTCTAAGATTAGCGGAAGCAGGCGCAGTTTATAGAAATGAACTGTCTGGAGTTACATATGGCTTAACAAGAGTTAGAAGCATGACTCAAAACGACGCACACCTCTATGTTACAGAAGAGCAGTTGAAAGATGAATTTGTAAAAGTAATAAACATGTTTGATGAGGCACTAGGCGCCCTGAAAATTAAGGACTTTTGGTTTAGGCTTTCTCTACCAGATTTCAAGAACAATCCTGAAAAGTATACAGGAGATCCAAAAATATGGGATAACGCATCAGAATCAATAAAGAAAGCAATGAAAGAAACAAAAAAGAAATACACAGAAGGCTCTGGAGAAGCAGCTTTTTATGGCCCAAAAATAGATGTCCAGATAAAAAATTCTCAAGGCAAAGAAGAAACTCTTGCAACATCCCAAGTAGATATAGTGGTCCCGCAACGCATGGAATTAAATTATATAAACGAAAAAGGAGAGAAGAAAATACCTATCGTGATTCACAGAGCAATATTAGGAAGCTACGAAAGATTTGTCTCTTTTCTATTAGAACAAACTAATGGCAATCTTCCTCTATGGCTCTCCCCAATTCAAGTCAGAATTATTAACTTTACTGATAGAAATTTTAAGACCTGTGAAAAAGTTTTATCTGAAATTAAAAAGGAGTTGCCATTATTAAGAATAGATTCTGATTTCAGAAACACAACTGTTTCTGATAAAATTAGAGATGCATCTCTAATGAAAATACCTCATATAGTAGTTATAGGGGATAAAGAAGAAAAGAATAATACTCTAGCTGTAAGAACAAGGGATGGAAAAGTCAAATATGATATCAAGACAAAGGATTTTGTCTCTGAAATCAAAGAAAAAATAGAAAAAAGAGATTAAAGAGTTGTCTAATAAAAGAGTAGAAAAGTTTAAATATTATAATATATTATAATAAACATGCCTGAACTTATTAAAACAAAATTAAGAAGAATAGGAACTTCATTTGGAGTTTTATTGCCTAAAGAAGTCATATATGAAAAAAATCTGAAAGAAGGGGACGAAATAGAGTTAGCAGTGCTAAAAAAAGATCTTTCTTTGCTTAAAAAAGCATTTGGTATGGCAAAAGAAGCTAAACAAAAGTTTGTTCGTGACAGAACAGATAGAATTGAACGTTTATATGGTAATACTTGACACTTCCGCATGGATAGAATTATTCGAAGGTACTCAAATTGGTATGAAAGTTAAAAACATAATTGAAGAAGATCAATGCTATACTAGTATTACAACGCTAGCAGAAATAGCAACGTGGTGTACAAAAAACAATTTAGATATAAATTCATATATAGAAATTATAGAGAAAAATACTCTCGTTCTAAACTTAAAAAAGAGCGTTGTCTTGTCTGCAGGAAAATTAGTTGTAGAAAGAAAAAAGAAGTTTCATAATTGGGGCATAATGGACGCATTTATTTACCAAACTGCCAAACTCTATAAATTGAGAGTCATCACTAAAGATCCACATTTCAAAGGTTTAGAAGGAGTTGAGCTTCTTGAGTGAAACTCCTAAAACCTTATAAACCTCTCATTCTCATTTATAGAAAGGTAAAAATGAAGATAGAACCCTATATAGAAAAGTTGAATAATTCATCTGAGTTTAAAGACTTTCAAAAAAAGAATAAAGATGCCTTTATGGTTGCAGGTTTCTTCATCTTAGATCTTGAACTCGGGCAAAATCTATCCCAAATAGACTTCTATGTTCCATCTAAAAGAAAAATTGCGGCTTTTACTTTAGACAAACAAATAACCATGCAGCTCCTCGATTTAATCAATGCTACAAAAGAGCCTGAAAAACTCGACTCAAAAACAAAAATTGATCTTGATTCAATCCATGGATTATTAGAAGATGAAATGAAAAATCGAAACATTACTGAAGAAATAAAAAAAATAATTGCAATAATACAAAATATCAACGGTAAAAAAATATGGAACCTTAATTGCATCCTTTCAGGTATGAGTCTATTAAATGCTCACATTGACGATGAATCTCGGACAATACTTAAAATAGAAAAAAAATCAATGATGGATTACATTCAGAAAATACCCTCTGCACAGCTGAGGCAAATGGCGGCATCTAATCAGTCTCCTAAAGAAGAATCCAAAGATCAAATAGAATCTCAGATCAAAAAACTTTCTGAAATGGAAGAAGCAATTGAAAAGGAAAAAACAGAGTTAAAAGAAGAATTGGAAAAGAAAAGCAATAAGCCAAATGAGAAAAGAAAATCTCCAGCCAAAAAATGATGTGGCATTTTTTCTTCCTATAAATCCGAGTTATGTTCTTGATTGTTTCCAAAGAAAATGAAAAATATTCCTTTGCAGTTCTGCAAATGAGGCATCCTCAATTTTTATTCCAATTTGCTCTTTATCCGTAACACGAAGGAATATAACTTTATCTCTTGTAATTGCCATTTCATAATCTTTGCATTTGATTATTGGGTCGAGAAAACGTATTTCTCTCAAAAGCTTTTTATCGTTCTTTTTATTTTCTCTTAAAATAGGCGTGTCTTCTGATATTACTTTTACTTTAGTGCCTTTCTCAACACGTTTCTTCACATATGGCTCTAAGAATATGGGGCGAAAATTAACTACTTTTTCACTAATAATGGAATAAACTTCTTTGTCTGATCCGGAAATTACTTCTCTAGCGGCTGTTTTAAATCCTTCAAAACCTTCGTAAAGCTCAACTTTTGGCTTTGGAATAGCAACTCCCTTTAACTCATGATACTTTTTAGCAAGCTCTATTAGAGCTTCTTCTTTGAGACGTTTTTCTTCTTCTATATTGCCAATCAAAAGTGATGGATTAACACAGCTATAATGCATAATACCTGATTTTATTGTCTGAGTAATAAGTCCTTTTTTAACAAGTTGACGTAGAGTATAGTACGAAGCCTGTCTTTCAATATTAGCATGTTCTGCAATGTTACTTGCTTTCGCATTATCTAACTTAAGGCAAGCTTTGTAAACTTTTCTTTCTGCTTCTGAAAGCCCAATGGCTTGAAGATAGTTTTCCATGATTCCTTGATTATATCAAAGTATTTAATTCTTTCTTTTAGGTGAAAAATATTTTTCACCAATAATTTTTGAAGGGCTTCTTTGCAGTTTTTTCATGAATAACAAAGACAATTGGGCATTTTATGATAACATGCCTCAAAGAACTCTTACAAAAAGATTCGAAAAACCCTCCGGTTTAGACGGAGCTCTTGAATTAGATCTAATACAAAATTTATGGAAACCTGCTTCATCTATATTAGAAGTAGGGGCTGGGGAAGGCAGAATAATTCAAGGATTAATTGAAAGAAAATATAATGGAGACATATACGCTGTTGAACGATCTAACAATCTTTGTAAGTTTCTTTTTAATAATTTCAGTGATTTCAAGAATGTACATGTCTTAAAAATGAATTTGAACGAAGACAATTTACCTAAGGCAAATCTTGGATTATGGTTATGGTCAGGAATACTAGAATTTTCTAAAGACCAGCAATCCGATCTAATAAGAAAGATCAGAAAAAACGTGCCTATTTTAGTAATTGACGCCATTCACATAAAATCTAAGAATAATGCAACATCTCAAAATGGGCAATATGCTGAGATAAAAACTGATTGGGGTATTATTAGAGCATATATCCCTACTGAAGAAGACATAAAATCATATGCTAAAAAGGCAGATTCATATCTCAAAAAAGTAATATATTATAAAACTAAAACTGGAAGAGATAGATTAATGTATATTCTCTAGATTTTTATAGTCCCTTAATCTTTAATTTATATGGATAGAAAAAGATATTTCTTAAAAATATTCAGAAAAGCCAAAAAGAAATATGGAAACTATAAAAAAAGACTTGCTGGAGAATGCTGGCGATACGACTGGCAGACTCTAATTGCAACAATATACTCAGCACAAAGCAGAGATGAGACAACAATTCCAGTAATGGAAGCAGCATATAAAGAACTTCCAACATTAAAGAAATTTGCTTCGGCGCCATTAAGCAAGATAATGTCTTTAACAAAAAAAACTAATTATTATATAACTAAATCAAAAAATTCAAAGGCTGCTGCTCAAATTTTATTAGATAAATTTAATGGAAAAGTACCGGATACAATTGAAAACCTTATATCTCTCCCGGGCGTAGGAAGAAAAACTGCTAATCTTATCTTAAGCGAAATACATAAAAAAGACGCCATAACAGTAGATACACACGTACATCGGATTTCAAATGTTCTAGGTCTTGTAAGAACAAATACTCCCGATGAAACAGAACTCACTTTAAAAAAAATTATTCCGCGAAAATACTGGAGCAAGATCAATAGACTTTTTGTCCTCTGGGGCAAAGAAGTTTCTGGAAGAGACAAGAAAAAATTACTAATGACCCTCGAAAAATAACATTATATTTAAAAGTGAACCTCCCCAGATCATGGCAAGCTATGAGGCATCTAAAAAATCAACAATATCATTATCTCATGACTATCATCTTTATCGAACATCAGTTAATTATTTCTACTATGGACAATTCTGTTGAT
>JBBSYK010000084.1:0-3108 GCA_038045285.1 Nanobdellota archaeon
TGAAAACCATTTGAAACCTCGAGATTTGTATTTGTGCAATCCCCCTACTTCAGTTCGAGGGCAAGCAAATCAAATCTTGATGGTGCTCAAGAACCCGAACACGCCTTTAGTCCGAGGGTTCTTGACAATAAGGGTTATTCAAAGCACTCTATAGTTATTAAATAATCTGGAATTGGGAAATTCTTATATTGCTGAATTAAATTTTTACCATATAAAATTCTGGATAGACACTCTGCTTCAAGTTTTGCGTCTTTTAAACCATCGTGCGGTTCTCCTTCTTTAATAACTTCATTTCCTTTTAGCTGAATTCTATTGACTTTTAATCCGCAAAATTCAATAACATTTGATAAATTCATTTTACTTTTTCCATCTTCAATTGGTAATTTTTTATTTATTTCAAAATATTTAGCGACTGCAAAAACATGCAAATCAAAAGTTCTGTGACTGAAAGGAAATTCTAAATTGTATTTTTTGGCTTTGAGGATTAAAAAACCATAATCGAAAGGCGTGTTATGTGCAACAAGGATTCTGTTTTTTATTTTTGATGCCCAATTAAAAAAATTCTCCAATAGTTGTCTTTGAGATTGCTTTGATTTATCTATCAATTCTTCTTTAGTTTTCCCTGTAATTTTCAATGCAGCTTCTTCTATATTATCTTCATCATCAATTCTTGCTTCTTCTAAGAAAATATTTTCTGGTTTCTCAAAATCAACAGCCCCAATTTGCCAAATTCCATTTTTACTCGGATCGAAATTTCCGCTTGTTTCTATATCTACAATAATCATAATACTAAAACTGATTAGAGGTTTTTATTATTATCGTTATTATAATGATTTCTACTTTGAAAATCTTATTGTTCAATATAAGCCCATAAAATCTGAGTGATTAAAGCCACAAAGATTTAAATAATGGTTCGGTTAATTGTTTTTAGGGAAAGAAGAGAATGGACTATACAGAAGATATAAATAAATTAAAGAGTGAATTGAGGCTTAGAGGTTTATCGATAATGACTGTAAGAAATTACTGCTTTTTTGTTGATAAATTTCTAAAGAGGACTAATAAAAATGCTGGAGAGCTGACACAAGATGATGTAAAACTATATCTTTCAGAGCTTTTTGAAACAAAAGCCAAAAACACAATTATGCTTGCCGCGGCTGCATTAAAATTCTTTTTTGTTGAAATTCTTAATAAGGAATTTTCTAATGTCAGAATTCCAAAAAAGGATAAAAGACTACCTGATGTTTTAACAAAAGAAGAGGTAAAGAAATTAATTGAAGCGTGCGACAATCAGAAGTCAAGATTGATTGTCTCGCTGCTTTATTCTGCAGGCTTGAGAGTATCGGAACTTGTAAATCTGAAAATTAATGATGTAGATTTATCTGAAGGAACAGGATGGGTCAGGAAAGGAAAGGGTTCAAAAGACAGATTAATTGTTATTTCACAAAATCTTACAAATGAGATTTCTGAATATATACAAGGGAGAGATCATAAATATATATTTTCTAAAGAAGAACCTCTGACTACGAGAAATATTCAGAAAATTATTAAAAATACGAGCAAGAGAGCAGGTATAAATAAAAAAGTTACACCTCATACTCTTAGGCATAGTTTTGCAACTCATTTATTAGAACAAGGAACTGATATAAGGATTATACAAACTATTTTAGGGCATGCATCTTTAAACACGACGCAGGTTTATACTCATATTTCAAGTGAACAGATTAAAAAGGTTCAAAATCCTTTTGATCTGCTTTGAATTATTTTTTCTTTCTCGCGAACTAAAGTAGGGAGTTTACGCAAAAATAATTCTCTCAGTATTAATTGTTTATACCTTCGGAGAGTTAATTTGATGGCTACTTCCTTAAATCATACTCGTAATCAACTATGGCAAACATTTCTTGATTAGATGAAAGAGATTAATTGGTAAAAAAATATTTTCTAGATTTATTAGTTTCATAGTCTTAAACTGATTTATAGAAATTTATTACTGATTGTAAAAGGTAGATTTGTGAAAAATGCAAAATTTCCTTAAAAATAATAAAAGATTAAGTTTTTATATGGGCTTTGCTTTTTATTAAAATGGGCAAGAAAGAGGCGAAAGTATTAATTTTATGGTTGTCAGTTTTTATAATAATGCTGTCATTATTAATAGCGTTTCCTATGTTAATAGGATATGTGACACATGAAGGGCAGCAAAATATTGTAAATCTGACTTCTTGCCAGGATTTAACAACTTCTAATGCAACATATTATCTGCAAAATGATGTTTCAGCAAGCGGCACTTGTTTTAATATAATGGCGGATAATATTATTCTTGATGGACAGGGATATATTGTTAATTATTCGACTGCTGTTCAGGGTCATGGGATTAATACAAGCGGCCGTTTCAGTTATGGACAAGGTAATGCTAATCCAGCTGGCCGCTATAAAAATCTTACGATAAAAAACTTCAAAATTATTCAAAATAGCTCATCTGGTTCTGGAATAAGAAATGCTTTTGCTATTTTTCTCTTTAACACAGAAAGAACAGAAATCATTAACAATGAAATAAATTCATACAGCGGATTGTTTATCACTAAAACAAATGACTCAATAATATCTGATAATAAAATAGTTTCTAATAATGCGTCAGGACTAGCAACTAATTTACTTAAACATAGTTCAGTAAAAAATAATGACATTACAACTAACGGTGACTCTAATTTTAACCAAGGTATTCTTCTCTTCTACTTTTCTACAAACAATACAATAATAAATAATAAAATATCGACTAATGGCGGGCAGACAAATATAGGAATAAAACTCGAATATGACGTGTCTAATAATACGATAAAAGAAAATAGAATAACAACAAATGGTAAATCAGCTTATAATAGTGGAATAGATCTTAACGGGAGAAATAATGGCAACTTTATAATTAATAATATTATTTCTACCAATGGAACGAATAATAATTATGGTTATTACTCGTCTGATTCTGTAAATAATTTTATTTCTGGAAATGATTTCTCAACAAATGGAAACACTACTAATTATGGAATTTTTACGTATGATTCGACAGGCTGTAAGAGAATGACTTATAGCGTTTAGCACCGAAAAGTTTATTTA
>JBBSYK010000085.1:0-7230 GCA_038045285.1 Nanobdellota archaeon
ATTTATTCTTTTACACCACCAGTCCGAGACTGGTGGAATTCTTGCGGCATTAAATGGACTATATCTGGTTCACGAAAAGTATTTTAAACCTCTTTATATTATAGAATGTATGGAAAAAAGAGGAGTAAGTGATGTTATTACAACTGTTCTTGTTATTCTCCTTGTTCTTGCAGCTGTTGCTATAATTGGCGGAATAATTTTGAAAAATCTCGGAGAAGCCTCTGAAAAGATAGAAGCAGGTTTTAATACTGTAAGTTTGAGCGTTCAGGGAGTTAAAGTGAATAAGGATCTTGGATTAGTGAGTTTTAATCTTGTCAGGAATGCTGGACAGGGAAACGTGAAAGGATATAATGTTGTTATTGAGGATTCCAGTGGGCAAAGGCATGTTCAGAAATTCACACAATCAATTGCAGAATTAGAAACAAAACCAGTTGATGTTTGGTATCCAAAAACAACATTGAACGATGTCTCAAAAGTTTCTGTTTCTCCTATTATCGGAACAAGCACTGGAAAAGAGTATCTAAGCGAAATTTCCTCCAGTTACAAAGCCAGTGGCAGCGAGCCTATTGCTGCTTTTGATTACCTAGTTGGTTACTGGAATTTTGATGAAGGTTCTGGCACTAGGGCATTAGACTCGTCGGCGAGTGCATTTCATGGGGACTTATTCAACAATCCTCTTTATCTTTCTTTATCTGAATGTAAAGTAAAAACGTGTCTACAGTTTGACGGGAGAAGTTATGTTAAATTACCTGATCTTCGCAGTAGAACCAATCTGGTTGGCGGTGTGCAAGGGAAACTTACTGTTATGGCTTGGATAAAACCAACAAATTTAGATGAGTGGAGATTCTTTATGAACGGATTTCCAGGTTTTCTTTACTTTGGAATTGCTCCTTCTGATAACCTTATGCTCATGACCAAGTGTAACCCTGCATGTAGAACTGATGGAAATACAAATTACTGGCCCTCGTCTACCAAGACTATTCAACTAAATCAATGGACACATGTCGCATTTGTACTTGAGGGAGGCATAGGTTATAGGATATATATTAATGGAACGCTCGATAGAGAAGTAAGCGAATCGCGTTTAAGAATTGAAAACATGGGCGGGCAAATAACAGGTATGGGTCAAGCATGGGACAGCAGCGGGACTTTCGGTAGCGAAGGGGGAATAGAAAATATTGATCGTTATTTTCGCGGAAATATAGATGAAGTCGTCGTGTTTAATCAATCTTTAACTACTGAAGAAATAAAATCCTATTATGAATCAACAAAGTAAAATCTTCATTCCAAACAATTTCCATACCAATAATTTATATATATCTTTGCCTTCAATAAATCATGGCAAAAAGAGTAAAAACAAATAAAAAAACTGCAGAGAAAATAAAAGAAACAAAATCAAAGATAAAAGAAATAAAAACCCTAGACGTAAGCACTAAACAAAAAACAAATATCTCTGCATTAGAAAAAGAAGTTAAAGAGAAAGATCTCGTTTTCGATCAATCTCCCTCTCTATCAGCTTCAACTTCTTCAATAGAAACCAATATGACTCTCCGTCCAACCACTGCGCTTTCTCAAAATGAAGAAGAGATTCCAAGATCTACTACACAATTCCAGCGTGAAGATCAAAGAAATTTTAGCCAGAGTATTTCTTATAATCAGCAAAATCCTTATCAGCAACAGAATACACAAAGATCTTATCAAACTTCAGCTGCTTCAGCACCGCAATTAAGATCTCCTAATCAAAATCAGCCTACAAGGCAAGTAGAATCTTCTAGCAGTTTTCAATCTAGACAAAACTTAACTTTATCCCCATCAAATTCGCAGACAGAAAATATGATTAATGAATTAGAAAGTTCATCAATACAAAGAGAAATCCCTCAGCAAGACAGCAGATATTCCTATAAAGAAAAATCCCTCCCAGATGCCAGCAAAAGAAGAAGAGATATGTTCTAATATTCAAAAAGCCAAGATTTAAATAAATCATTCTGCTTATTTTTGAAGAGGAAAAAATGGGCAATACAATTAATTTCTATCCGGGTGCAAATTATGGTTTCGATTCAGAAAATTCTGAATCTGATTCATCCCCCTTGGGTTTTTCTTATGAAGAGCGGCTTCCCTCAGATTCATTTTCCCTTACTACAAGGCCAGATACTGCAAATCAATTAAAAGAAGTTATGGATAAATTAAACACTGGTGTAAAGTCTATTGAATTAACTGGAATTAGCCCGAAGATTCTTGAAGCAATCCCAGAACAGCATCTGGAAGAAATAAACCGTCTAAAGAAATTAGTAGGAATTAATTTAACACTTCATGGCCCATTAATTGAACCGACTGGAATCGGTGAAAGGCAATGGGATGAATCACAAAGACAAAATGCAGAAAATCAAATGCTTTTAGCGTTAGACAGGGCGCATAAATTAGATCCTGATGGCAACATTATTGTAACTTTCCACTCAAGCAATGGTTTGCCAGAGCCAAGAACTCAAATAAAAGATGAAGAAGGAAATGTTTTTGATTCAAAAATCGCAGTTATTAATGAAACAACTGGTCAATTCGGTCATCTTCCAAAAAAAGGAACAGAGCATTTTGAAGAAAAAATCGCAAAAGTTGATCTAATTAAAGGTGTTGAAGATTATAATAGAGACCATTGGTCCAGCCAAGTTAGCCAGGCAACTATAGCTGTAAGAAGAGGCAAAGAACAGATCGATGAAGTAACACTTGTACAGGAAAATTTGAAAAATAATGAAACACTAAAAAAATTAGTATCTGAAAAAGAAGACGCAATTTTAGAATTTTACAAATTAGCCAAAGATAATCCAGAACAATATCAAAATGCATTGAGCAATATTGAATTAGAAGATAAAAATACTGCAAGATTATTAAGAAGACAAGTTGATGGCTTAAGTATCGCAGACGGGTTCGTAAGAGACTCTTATTTTAGATTCAAAGAAATTTTTAATGAAGCATATGAATCTTCAAAATCAGAAGAAGATAAGAAAAAACTTGAAAAAATAAGAGATGATCTCTCTCCTAAAGCCTTAAATTACAAAGTAGATCCTGCAAAAATATCAGAATTAGCAGATGTAGTAACAGAAGGACTAAGATTAATTGACTCTGTACTGGGAAAAAATCCTCCAAAAATCTGGAAACCTTTAGAAGAATTTGCAATAGAGAAAGCATCTGAAACTTTTGCAAATGTAGCATTCAAAGCATACAAAAAATTTCCAAATTCTGCGCCAATTATTAGCATTGAAAATCCTCCAGTTGGTATGGGTCTTTCGAGAGCAGACGATATTAAAATGTTAATAGAAGAATCTCAAAAAAAATTTATTAAACGTGCAGTAAAATCCGGAATTTCAGAAGATGAAGCTAAAAATCAAGCTGAAAAGCTCATAGGCGCAACCTGGGATCTTGGCCATATAAATATGATGCGCAAATATGGATACGATGAATCCGACATTCTTGAAGAAACAAAAAAGATAGCCCCTTTTATAAAACATGTGCATTTATCAGACAATTTCGGAATGGAACATACTGAGCTTCCTATGGGGATGGGCAACGTTCCAACAAAAAAACATTTTGAATTAATGAAAAATTACGGGAAACAAGTTGAAAAACTTAAAAAAGTAATTGAAACTGGAGATTGGTATCAGCATTTTCAAACATCCCCTTTATCAGAAACTCTTTCTGCTTTTGGCTCTCCAATATATTCGATGAAAATGGCTCCATATTGGAATAAACAAATCGGTTCATCTGGCGGATATTTCGCTGGCTTCGGTTTAAATCCAGATTATCATCAGTCTATTTATGGTGCAGGTTTCTCCGGTCTCCCAACAGAATTAGGAGGACAAATCCCTGGCAACAGAAGCAGATTAGCAGGTACACCAATGGAATAATTATGAAATAAA
This sequence comes from Nanobdellota archaeon, assembly GCA_038045285.1. Taxonomy (GTDB): domain Archaea; phylum Nanobdellota; class Nanobdellia; order Pacearchaeales; family GW2011-AR1; genus VGKP01. The sequence goes on from JBBSYK010000085.1 coordinate 3,909, forward strand.
AAATAACAGTTTAATAAAGAACTTAATGATCATATTTAAATATGAATTTTGTTTATGTCAAGAACCCTCGGACTAAACGGGGCGTGTTCGGGTTCTTGAGCACCATCAAGATTTGATTTGCTTGCTCTCGAACTGAAGTAGGGGGATTGCGCAAATACAAATCTTGAGGTTTCAAAATATCCGGCTTGTTATTCAATCAATGTTTGTTATTATCAAAAACAACAAATATTTAAAAGCCCTGCACATTATATTTAGTATAAAAAGGTGAAAATGGTTGAGGAAAAATTTATTCAAGAACAAAAAACAGAAGAACTTGTTGCTGAAATACCTAAATCGAAGCTGATTACAGAACGTGATGTAGCTATGGATTTCGCTGTAAACGTGCATAAAAAATTTGACCGTTTAATTAAGGCATCAGTTTTATTCGGATCGCAGGCAAAGAATATCGCAGTTACTGGTTCTGATATTGACATTATTTTAATTGTAGACGATGCAGCTATTATCTGGGATATGGAATTAATAGCATGGTATCGTGAAGAACTAGCTAAAATTGTAGCAGAAAGCCAGTATCGAAAAGAACTCCATATAAACACTGTAAAATTAACGACATGGTGGCAGGACCTTCTCTACGGTGATCCAGTTGTAGTTAATATTATTCGTTATGGAGAAGCTTTGATTGATATAGGTGGATTCTTCAATCCTTTGAAAGCACTTTTAATCCAGGGAAAAATACGTTCAACTCCTGAAGCAGTTTACGTCGCACTATCTCGTGCACCGACCCATCTGGCAAGAAGCAAAGCATCAGAAATGGGGGCAATAGAAGGAGTCTATTGGGCAATGGTCGACACTGCTCAAGCTCTCTTGATTACTGCAGGAAAAGTACCTCCAAGTCCTGAACACATCCCTCAGATGATTAAACAAAATTTTGCCGACGTCGGACTTTTAGATCAGCAGTATGTTGTTCTTATTAGAGATCTTTATAATCTGCATAAAGGAATATCCCATGGATCTATCAGAAATATAAAGGGCGTTGATATTGATATGTGGCAGGAAAGAGCAGAAAAATTCCTTGAAGAAGCCTCTTCCTTAATTCTAAAAATGATTCAAAATCCAAAGTAAAATTTTTTATTTTAGTAGATAATATTAATCTAATTCTAATAATTGACAGTCAAAAGTGAATAAGGTATTAAGTAAATTTAAAACATCGTTTTTGATTCATAGTGCTATTCGACAAACCTTTCCAAAGGGATACAAATTTGGTTACAATTTATAACAAAAGTGTCGCATTTTTTGTTACACTTTTATTAGATATAATATGATATCAACCAGAATCAAAGTCACGATATATTGGGAAATATCTCTTAGAACCTTCATCATCATTCTCTATTTTATGTCCAATACAAACTCTAACTATAACGTGGAACATAAATAATTAAACGTTGCTTTTATGTTCCCCGAATATAGCATCAGTGTCAGCGTTCAATTATTCGAGTCCGATGCTATATTCCAGATCCAACAGGTATCTCTCTTCTTTTCATACCCTCAGTCATATCAGTAACAATATAATACGAATCATTAATATCATTACCTCTATAAAAATCTCTTCTTCTAACATCTTCCTTTAACAATATAACATTTGATTCCATTTTTCTCCTATAATTATCTATCAATACTGCCAATCAATTCAGCAGCTTTATCAAATCCTTCTTCGCCTTGATTCAATAACATTTTCGCGCCTTCTACAATGTTTGTAGTTGCATATCTGACTTTTTCATCTTCACTCTTAAACATTTTTTCAAACTCAGAAGTTATTCTTTTGGTTGCATCAAATACATACTTTCCTAAGTCATTTTGCGAAAATCTCAAATCTCTTCTTAAGTAAATGAATGATAAAGCATTTAATACTTTTTGTACAGTCGCTTTTGAAAGATTTTTATTTTTTTCTAATTTTTCTTTAAAAGCCTCAAGTTTTTGACCAATATATTCTACTTTAATATCGTCTTCAACTCTTTCAACTGCCTTTTCATCTCCCTGTAAAGCACTTTGTAATCTATAAATACGAACATGTACTTGCGCTCTCTCATTATGCCAATCATTTCCTTTTACACCTAAAGGTTGAAATCCAATAAAATTCCTTCCTATTTTGTCTCTTGGAGCATCATTAATAATTGCCTCTAAATTATCTGCTTTTAATTCACCTCTAATCTCATTAGTATTATAGCTTACAGCCAAATCTAAAATAGTATCAATGTATGCTTGATCTCCTCTTCGAATTCTGTCTAAATTTTCAGGAGTAGCCATATAAGCTAAATCCGCGTCATGAGATAAAGTATCTAAAAATCCACCGGCATAATTCCTTCCATTTGTTCTCCCGCTTGCATCGTTAGCTTTAGCTAAATTTTTTGAGGTGGCATATTCTGCATAAAACCTCTTAAATTTTTCAAATTTATTATCTGCATTAGTTCCATTTGTCATGCTTTTTCAAAGTAAAAAGACTTTATAAATCTTTCTATTGTATCCACTTTATAGAAGTGACAGATAGAAAAGTTTAAATAAGCAAACAAATAGAAGAAAATATGCAAACACTAGAAACAACCGTAAATGAAGAAATAGCAGAAGAACTGAGAAAATATAAAACCTCTTCAATTACTGTCAAATATAACCATGTTCTAAACAATTTTCACATGCACTTTCCTTCTAATGAAGAAGATGCGTTTTACAGAACCGTGCAAAAAATTCTTAGACGATGGAATAAACCATTTGAAGAGACCGGCGCAAATAATAACAAAATAAGCGATCTTAAAAGAAATCAGACAAGAGAACAATTTTATCAAACAATAGACGACACAACAGCAGAACTAGGAATCTCGCTGGATAAAATAAAGAGCGATGTTTCACAATTTTATGAAAGAAAAGAAGAAGAATTACAGCCTTATCAAAATCTTTGGAATACTCTCTTCCCAATTTATGCAAGACTTAGAGAAAAAGGCTATTCAAAATGGGATTTGATAGGATAAATAAAATGAAAACGCCAAGATTCATTTATCATGGAACTTTTAAACAAGCAGCCCGCTTAGATTTTGGAATAAAAATATAAGAAATAAAAACTAAACATTTCTCTATTATTAATGAAAATCAACTATGAACAGAAACATGATATCAAACGTATTAAGTTTCAAGAAGGAGAATATGGAATAAGTAAAGAAGTAATGGAAGGTGTTATTGTAAATTTTACTAAAAATAATCAAATTATAGCTATCGAGATTATAAATGTTTCTAAAAGAATTCCAAAAAGAAATCTTAAAGACTTTGCTATCAGTAT
>JBBSYK010000086.1:0-4937 GCA_038045285.1 Nanobdellota archaeon
TTCCTATCAGTAGATAAATTCATGCTCAAAAAGATTTAAAATGTTCATCTACTGTCTGTAAATTCTGAGTTGGCAATATCAATTAATCGTAAACTTCGCCTCTATTCTCTAATCTTAAGAAATTAATTTTATTATTGAAAAACGAATAAATTATTCTATAGTTGAGAGAGAAACACTTTCTTGACTTCTTGCCAAGTTCGAACATTAATTCTGGCCAGACTTTTTATAACAATATCCTTATGGATTGTAAAGAGCTTATTTACTTTTATCCTGCTCTTTTCGGAATAGAGCCGCTTTGTAAATTTATATTATTGATTAAAAATGAATATTTTGAGTCTTTAAGGCTTGATGTTATCCCGCAAGTTATAATATCTTCAGAGTGAAAATTATCTTCTTTTTTTGATAAAACCAAAACCGGTCTTTGTCTTATACTGCTTAAATCAGAAAAAGGAAAAGGAACTATTAGAATTTCTCCTTGTTCATACATTGTCCCATACCTCATCCTCTTTATTATCCCACATTTTTCTAGCAACATTTTCTGAATGTTTTAGCAAATCGGAAAAATCTTCTTTCTTTAGTTTTTTAATAATTATAGTATCATTATTTCTTGTCATTAATAACTCATTCCCATATTTAATCTGAAGAGATTCTCTTATTCCAACAGGCAGAGATATCTGCCCCTTGTCCGTTACTTTTATTATTTTAATATCCATAATTAAGTAAGAATTTCCTTACTTTTAAACTTTGTTGATGTATAGTTTAGAGTTTTTTATTTATGAGAAAATGCGGGGAAGAGGATTCGAACCTCTGCAAGCACTTAGCTAGTGCGTCTTGAGCGCACCCCGTTTGACCGCTCCGGCATCCCCGCATAAAATAACCAAATATGGAGAGGATTTAAAGTTTTGGTCTTGAGAGGATAGGAGAATATTAATAAATAAAGTTACTTTATCTCTTTTTCAAATTGATCAAGATTATCTGAAAGTGCATCGATTGCAGAAGAGAGTATATCTTTTGCAGGCATATTTCCATATGATTCTATAATTAATAGCATTTCGTTGGAATCTTTGATTGCTTCATTATCTAGTTCTTCTATTTCTTTAGCTTCTGCATCATTTATATCGCAGAACCATTTCGAGCCTTTCTTTTCTGGTTTTATTAAACCAGATGTAGATTTTTGAACTATTTTGTCAATTTCTGGAGAGGATTTAATTTCTAAAATATGCCTGTAAAATACTAATCCTGGAGTAAATTTTGCATGATCTATTCCTTTGCCTAATATTGCTGTAGCAACTAACTCCAGCTTATTTTCATCTCCTAAAATAGTTATTGGAGTTTTTGGATAAATTATGTCTTCTGCACCTTCCAAATCTTCTGCAAAAACAGTGCAAGGACCTGTTTTAGAAAGTTTAAAATCTATTTTTGTCTTAGAATTCATTGATTTTTCAGTCTTTAAAACAATCAGACCTAAACGATGTGCTAACACTTCATCATAGAGTGCAGAATCATTCTTGAAAATTTCTACTTCATTTATTGCAAGAGTTGGAATTTCAGCAACACTTCTTCTCAATGCATTTAAAAGAGGTTCATTTTCTTCAACCCGTAAAACGAGTTTTTCTTGTGTTTTTAATATTGACTCCATTTTATTAAATGAAAAATATGGCTTTTAAACTCTTCGCCCTCTTCGTCCGCCTTTCTTCTTAGGGCCTCCACGAGGAACTTTAGTTGTATCTAGAATACTAATTATTCGGAAATTCTCCTTGCTTAGACTTTTAACTGCTGCATGAGCACCAGAACCTATACCTGGAGAGCCTGTTTTTGCCCTGGTTCTTATGTATAGGGCATTTATACCAAGATCTCTAGCTCTTTCAGCTGCTTTTTTTGCTGCAAACATTGCTATAGTGGGATCTGCTTTTAATCTGCTGTGTTTTGTTATCATTCCTCCACTAATTCTTGATATAGTGTTTCCTGCAAGATCAGTAATATGTATTATGGTGTTATTTTGCGACGTGAAAATATAAACAATGCCTGCTTTTTCTTCTTTTCTTTGCAAATTTTTTTCATCTTCAGCTATAACTGCAGTTTTCTCTTCTGGGTTTTCTACTTTTAATTGAATTTTTTCTTCTGACATTATTAATTCTCTCCTTTTACTTCTGCGCTAGAAGAATTTGTTGTATTCTCTTTTAAAGGTTTGCTCTTTGTCTTTAAACTTATCATTTTCTCTTCTTTTATAGGAACTATATAGCTAGGGATATTTACTACTTTCTTGTTAATTTGAATTTTTTTGTGAACTACAAATTGCCTAGCTTGTTTTAAAGTAGCTGCCAATTTGAGCTTAGCAACTATTGTAGGCAATCTTCTCTCCAAAAGATCTTCTACTTTAAGATCTAAAACATCGGCAATTCTATTTACCTTTAATCCCATAGCATTTATTTTGTTAAATAAAATCTCTTGTTCTTCTATTGGAGCTTTTGAAAGGTTCATTGCCCTGTGTCTTAGATAATTTACTCTAGCAAGAGTTTTCCATATTTCTCTTTTATTTTTTAGAGCATATTTTTGCATAAGAATATTTTCTTCACCAATTCTTACTTTTTCATACATTTTTCTTGGTTTAACATAGAGTTTCTTTTTTCTTATCATATTATGCTTTTTTTCGTTTGACCCCCATTGCAATTCCACGAGTTCTAAAGTGCGACCTTGTACGCTGTCCTCTTACTGGAAGTTTCGCACCATGCCTTATTCCTTTATAGCTCTTTATCTCTTTAAGTCGTTTTATATCAAATTCTTTTTTAATCTCGAGATCTGAACTTATATAATGTTTTGAATCTCCTGACTCTATATCTTTTCTTCTATTCATTAGAAAACTTGCTATAGGCATTTCTTTTAAGAAAGATTCTATCTTTTTAACATCATCTTTTGTTAATTCGGAAACCTTTTTATTTCTAGGCATGCCTAATTTTAGACAAATTGCGTTTGAGACTGCCCAAGAGACTCCCTTTATTCTTGTTAAACCTGTATAAACGTTCTTTGAACCTCGGATGTCCTTATCCATAATTCTTACCAATAATTCATTATCATCATTCTGCAAAGCCTGTTTGTTTATTTTAGCATTTTGTGCTTTTTCTTCTTTCTTCTCAAAATATTTATCTTTCTTCTTGTCAGCCATAGTTTATTTTACAAAAAGGTTAAACCTCTGCCTTTCCGATAATTCCTCTAGAATTCTCTTCTCAACTGCTTTTTTTGGATCTGGGATATTCTTAACTCTTTGTTTTATCTCTTCAAACGATTCAAATAATTTTTCCTCTCTCGCATTCATTATTTCTTGAGTGTGTTTTTTTCCAAATCCTGGAAGTAATTCTAACTGATGCAATCTTGTATTTATTGCCTGAGCATTATTGAAAAATTCTATAAATTTAATCTCCTGACCATTGACAAATTCTGCAATAAATTCTTCTAATTGTATTTTAGCAGCTTCGGTTAGTTTTTCTTTTGAAAGTCTACCTATGATATAGTATATTTTATCTCTTTTTTCCTGGCCTATGTAAACCTTTTCTTTTGTCTGAAGAGATATTCCTCTTCTTGGAGCTAGTTCAAGAAGTACTAAGTTTTTTTCTCCTATGGCTTGTGCTATAGGAATCATCTTTCCTGCCATGGGGTAGCCATAAGGTAAAAAATCCAATATTATGGCATAGTCTTCTTTCTCTGTCATCTTTAATATTTCTTAACAATTTCTGATATAACTTTTGCCTCTTCTTCGCTAAGACTAACATCAATAAAAATTTTATTGATTTCTTCTGAGTCTTTAGGCAAAAAGTCCACAATTTTTATTATGTGTTCATCTTTAATTTTAGGATTATTTAGTTCTTTAATTTCTTTAGACAATTTTTCCGCATTATCTTGCGATATCTTTAAAAATTCTTTTAAATAATCATGCATAATCTTTTTTTCTTCAATATCTTTTAGGTATTGTTTAACTTCTGCTAGTGCTAAAGGTTTCTTATTTAGTATCATTTTTTTAATTCTATTTTTTTTAAGTGAATTGGCTTTATATTATAATATTTTGGCTTATTTAAATCATTTATTTCTAAATAATATGCAGATTTTCTTTTTTCAATTACTTTCCCAGTTCTGCCCTGCAGCTTTTTTGGATAGGGGAAGGGGACGCTTAGTTCCATTGACACGGCTACATAATCTCCCGGTTTAAATTCCTGAAAATATCTTTTAAAGGATATTTTTCCTTTTTGTCTTGGATTTTTGTGAGTTAACATAAAATCATCTGCCATATACAGTTTAAAAAGCTTTCTCAGATCTGATCCATATAAAAAACCTTTAATCCTATATTTAAGTGTGTAGGCTAGTGACTTATTATACCGGTAAATTGAAATGCTTTTTTTCATTTTACAAGGAGATGATTACAGGCAGATATTCTTATTCTGATTGACCTTATAGACGTATTAATACATAAAAAAGATATTTGTGCATTGTTATCGTTATCAAATATAATTAGAAACTTAAAGAAGTTAGAGTGGTGTAAAATGTCTGTGTCCTGCACATATCCTATATTTAAGATCCCTTTAATAATGAACAAAAAGGTTTATGGTATAAAAATCAGATATTAATTTTTAAAAATTCTGCATATCTCTCTTAGACAATGTTTTTGTAAAGGAGGCGTTCATAGTGTCTGTTATTGAGCCCTGATGTAAATTACCAGATTCTCGTGCTTTCTCCATGCTCTCGACAATTGCTTTGAACATCTTCTCTCCCCAGACTCCTATTCCACACCTTTGACAGAAATCAATCACGGATTCGTCATTTATCTGTGTTTTACAATAAATACATTTTTTTGGCATTTTTCCCCTCTTCTCGTTTCTCCAATTGAGAAGAGTATTTAAAGTCTTCGCAAGAAATCCGAACCTTTTAAGGGGCGGATGAATTGCGCA
>JBBSYK010000087.1:0-6446 GCA_038045285.1 Nanobdellota archaeon
ACAGAGCAAGATTATCTTATTTTGATAAGATTAGATAATATGTACGCAAAGTCCTTTTCCAGTAATTACTTATCTTGCAAATCTTTTTAACCTTATCTTTCTTATCATAATCATGCCTAATATAGATCTAAAAACAATAGAAAAAAAATGGCTTAATTATTGGGAAAAAGAAAAAATATACCAATTTGATCCCAAAACTAAGAAAAAAATATTTTCAATAGACACTCCTCCGCCTACAGTTTCAGGAAAAATGCATATAGGTCATGCTTTTTCATATTCACAGCAGGATTTTATCGCACGTTATAAAAGAATGTCTGGATTCAATGTCTTTTATCCTTTTGGCACAGATGATAACGGACTCCCCACAGAACGTCTTATTGAAAAGCAAAAAAATATTAAAAGTAAATCAATGTCAAGAGCAGAATTTATATCGCTTTGTCTTAAAACTCTAGCTGAAATTACCCCTGATTTTATTCAGGACTGGAAAAATTTAGGAATTTCATGCGATTATAATGTTTATTATTCAACAATAAACCCTCTCTGTCAAAAAATATCCCAGCTTTCATTTATTCAGTTATACAACAAAGGCTTAATCTACAAAGATTCATTTCCGACTTTGTGGTGTCCAGAATGTCAAACTCCGATAGCCCAAGCAGAATTAGAAGATAAAGAAAAAGAAACATTTTTTACAACTCTGATTTTTAAGTCAAAAGGAGAAACACTCCCAATAGCTACAACAAGACCAGAACTTCTTGGGGCGTGCGTCGGCGTTTTCATTAACCCTCTGGACAAAAGATATCTTCATTTAATCGGTAAAAAAGCAACTGTTCCATTATTCAATCACGAAGTTCCTATCATTGCAGATCCTTCAGCACAATTAGATAAAGGAACAGGAGTTTTAATGATCTGCTCTTATGGTGATAAATTCGATGTTGATGCAGTAAAGAAACATAAACTTCAGCCAAAAATAATCCTTACAAAACAAGGAACTTTAAACATAGACAAATATCTCAATTTAAAAATAAAAGATGTAAGGAAAATAATTTTAAAAGATCTTAAGGAAAATAATTTTATCCTTGAACAAAAATCAATAATGCATAATCTTAATGTACACGATAAATGCGGAGCAGAAATTGAATTTCTCCCAACAGAACAATGGTTTATTAAAATTCTCGACAAGAAAAAAGAACTTATTGCTCAAGGAAAAAAAATTAATTGGCACCCGGATTATATGGGGAAACGTTATGAAAACTGGATTCTGGGTTTAGAATGGGACTGGTCAATCTCAAGAGAGAGGCATTTTGGAATTCCAATTCCTGTCTGGCATTGTCCACAATGCAAAGATATAATCTTGGCAGAAGAATCTGATCTTCCTGTAGATCCTGTTCAGACAAAAAAACACTGTAAAAAATGCAAAGTCATAGCTTCAGCAGATGAAAAAGTTCTTGATACTTGGGCAACTTCCTCTCTAACTCCGGAAATTGCCTCATCTATTTCTGATAATAAAATAAAACTTCCCTACTCACTAAGACCTCAAGCCCATGACATAATTAGAACATGGGCATTTTATACAATCGTAAAAGCATTATATCACGAAAATTCTCTTCCATGGAAAGAAGTGGCAATTTCTGGTTTTGTAACACTTCAAGGTGAAAAAATGTCAAAATCAAAAGGAAATGTTATTTCACCGCAGGAAGCTATGCAAACCTTTGGTTCAGACGCATTGCGATACTGGGCCGCATCCTCAAAGCTAGGAGAAGATATTGACTATCAGGAAAAAGACCTTATTGCAGGCAAACGCTTCATAACCAAAATATTAAACGCAGCTAATTTTATCTTTTCAAATATAAATTATCAAAATAAATCTCCTCAACTTCATAAAACTGACAAATTATTCATCTCGCAATTAAATATTCTAATAAAATCAGCAGCCTCTTCATTTAATAATTATAACTACTCAAAAGCAAAATTAGAAACAGATCAATTTTTCTGGAAATTATTTGCAGATAATTACCTTGAAATTATCAAATATAGAATTTACAATGGCACACAGGAAGAGAAAGCCTCAGCATCATTTACACTCTATCAATCATTCCTCACTCTCATAAAATTGATGGCGCCATTTACTCCTTATATAACTGAAGAAATTTATCAAACTCATTTTAAAAATTATGAAAAAGAAAAATCGCTCCATATTACAAAATGGCCTTCTCCTTATAATATTAAAATCTCTAAAGAAGATGAAATAATCTGGAATAAGATGCTTGATATTATTACACAAGTTAGACAAAAAAAGTCGATAGCAAAAAAATCAATGAAATCAGAAATCTTCCTTTCTTTGCCCAAAGAAGACTTAAAATGTTTAAAAGAGGTCATAGATGATTTGAAAGCAGTGTGTAATGCAAAAGAAATAAAAGAAAGTAGTTTCGATGTTCAATTTCTGTAACAACTCGCACAGAAAAAATTATGTACCTTCATACTGCTCATGATTCATTGGAATGTATGATAAATATATAATCACCAAAAAAGGAGAACTGATTCTATAGCATCGGACTCGAATAATTGAACGCGGACACTGATGCTATATTCGGGGAACATAAAAGCAACGTTCAATTATTTATGTTCCACGTTATAAATAAAGCAAATTACATCATCATACATGGAAAAGATAGACCTTTATACAGAATAAAATATTCTAAAGATAAAAAATCAAACATCATGGAGATGTTGTATTTTATACCTCAACTAGAGATATTAAAACTAAAAGTCATAAATGGTATGAATACTGCGCTAGATTTACAAATGGAAAGTTAGAGTGGATTAAAAGAATCAGGAACAAATAGCTTAACCTTTATTAACCTGCTTTTTATTCTATATTTATGTCAGAAAAAATCACATTTCAGCCCATATCAGACAAACAAAGACAAGAACTTGAAGAATTATTATCTCTACTTGAAAGTATAAGAGGCAGCCATACTGAACTTGTTACAGTCCTAATTCCAGCAGGAACAAATATACATCAAGTCTCAAATCAGCTAGCTGCAGAAGCTGGAACTGCAGAAAATATAAAGAGCAAATCAACTAGAACTGCAGTAGTTTCTGCATTAGAAACCATAATAAGAGAATTAAAGAATTACAAACAAACTCCTCCAAACGGATTAGCTATTTTCTGTGGAAACATATCAGAAAAGCCAGGGGTAGTTGATGTTAAAATTTGGGCTTATGAACCTCCGCGTTCTCTTAATGTCAGGCTTTATCGATGTGATAAATCATTTGTTATTGAGCCTCTAAAAGAAATCCTTGAGGTCCAAGAGGTTTACGGTCTACTTGTAATGGATAGAAGAGAAGCCACATTAGGCCTATTAGAAGGAAAACAAATAAAATTAATCCGTACAATGACATCAGGTGTTCCTGGAAAAGTTAGAGCCGGTGGGCAATCGTCTCAAAGATATGAACGCCTCACAGAAGGTTTTGCAAAAGAATTTTTTAAAAGAGTCGCAGAAGCAATGAAAGAAGTATTCTTTGATATGCCAAAACTAAAAGGGATTCTTGTTGGAGGACCAGTCCCAACAAAAGAAGAATTCCTTGAACAAGGAGAATTAGTTACAAAATTAAAAGAAAAAGTAATAGCAATTAAAGACATTGGTTACACTGATGAACATGGTCTAAAACTTTTAGTAGAAGCATCAGAAGAAGATCTTGCTGAACAGGAGCTAATAAAAGAAAAAGCAATTATAAATAAATTCTTTGAAGCTCTTGGAAAAAATAAAGAAAAAACTGCTTATGGTTTAGAAAAAACTCTTGCAGCATTGGAAAGAGGAGCAGTTGACATAGTTTTAATTTCGAAAAAACTTCCTAAAGATCAAACCCAGGATATTGAATCAAAAGCAGAAAATACAGGAGCAACTGTAATAATTATCTCAACAGAAAATCAGGAAGGCAAGCAATTTTTCAATCTCACCAAAGGCGTCGGCGCCATTCTCAGATTCCAAATCGAATAAAAATAACATAAACCTATAATTTACATTATGTGAACTTCTCCATAGCAAGCTATGGGGCATCTAAAAAATCAACAACAATATCATTATCTCATGATTATCATCTTTATCGAACATCAGTTAATTATTTCTACTAGACTATTTTATTTTTATACTCTATTCCTACTTTGCTTTATCCTCGCAGCAAGCTGCGGTGGTATTACTGAGAATAAATTCATAGTTCTCAAAAATAGATAAATGAAAAGCCAAGATCTCTTCTATATTTTTCCAGACAGTCAAATATAAATACTAGAGATTTTTATAATCAGCATTAAAATGCATACTCAAAAAAGTGAAAGGAGGTTAGAAATAATAAATGGTACTTGATTTTGCAAAAGAAGCGCTGCAAAATGTATCCACTCACAGTATAAATTTTGATGAATTGCGTGCAGGTAAGGCAAACATCAAAGTTTTTGGTGCAGGTGGAGCAGGATGTAATGCAGTTACATGGCTTTTTAACAAAGGAATTAGCGGAGCAACAATATATGCAGTCAATACTGATGCATTGCACTTGAGTATTACAAAAGCCGATGAAAAAATTTTAATCGGAAAAGAGCTTACAAGAGGATTAGGATGCGGAGGTTTTCCTCAAAAAGGAAGAGAAGCAGCCAAAGAATCTCTCTCAGAGCTAAAAAAAGCAACTAGTGCAGCTGATATGGTATTTGTTCTATCTGGATTAGGAGGAGGAACAGGAACTGGTGCTGCCCCTGTTATAGCTCAACTCGCAAAAGAATCTGGAGCAGTTGTTATAGGTGTTGTTACAATGCCATTTGACTGTGAAAGAGCTAGACATGATAAAGCAGAATTTGGATTACAGGAATTGACTGAGGTTGTAGATACAGTTATCGTTATTGATAACAATAGACTTGTAGACATAGCAGGTAATTTGCCTATGGAACAGGCTTTCGCAGTAGCAAACGAGCTAGTAAGTACAATGATCAAAGGCATAGTGGAAACTATTACCTTGCCATCGTTGATTAACTTAGACTATGCTGACGTTTCAGCTATTATGAAAAATGGTGACGTAGCAGTTATCGGTGTTGGAGAGTCTGACACACAATCCAGAGTAGATGAAGCAGTAAGACAGGCTTTAACACATCCACTTTTAGATGTAGATTATAGGGGTGCTACTGGAGCTTTAATTCATATCACTTGTGGTCCTGACTTTAAATTAGAAGAATTCGCAGGTGTTGGTGAATTAGTCACAGAAAATATCAGTCAAGATGCACAAGTCATTATTGGAGCTAGAGTTAACAAAGAATTTGCCAATAAAGTAAGAGTCATTACAATTATGACTGGTGTCAAATCACCTTATGTTTTAGGCAGAAAGGCAATACATGAAGAAACAGCGGCTCGCACAGAAATATCAGATCTAGGAATTGAAGTCTTCAGATAATCGCCTTTGACGATTATCATTTTTATTTTTCTTTTTTGATTTTTAATATTTTTGCTTTTTTAACTCAATATTATCTTATCAATTTCTTCTATATCTTCAAAGTCTTTGTCTTTTGTTAGAAGAATTGCACTTTCTTCCATAGTCTGGGCCGCAATTAGCAAATCAGCAAGAGGAAATTCATACTTTGCTTTAAGAGCAACTAAATTATGGGTGGTTATTTTTGTTGTTTGAAGAATACTGAATTTTTCAATAAACGCAAGTGCTTTTTCTTTATTTTTTTCTGATTTTTCCTTTAAACCATATAAAAATTCAAAATACGAAATAAAGCTTATCTTTGCCGGAGTTGGATAAATTTTTCTTATTTCATTTATCTTGGCAATTATTTCTCTATTGCCTCTTTCCAGTTCTATAAGGATTGATGTATCAAATATTAGGTACATCTCTGAAACCTCTCTCTTTTCTTAATTCTCTGGAATACTTATGCATTACCTTCGCTTCTTTATCAGTTAGTATCTTTTCACCACTCAAAATTGAATCCCAGAATTCATTAGAATCCCTTGAATATTTTTCAATCATAACTCTGAGTAATTTGCCCATTGTAATGCGTTTTTTTGCAGCCAACGTCTTAAATTCTATCCACGTTCCTTCATCAATACCTTTAATTGTTTTTACTTCCATAAGGTATTACTATAATACTAGTATTTAAATCTTACTTTTTTATTTTTCTTTTTTTCTTTTGGTTTTTAAACCGCAATATCCAAAAGTAATTTTGAATGAACTATAACCCTTGATTTGTTTAACAAGCTCTATCTCACTAACAAATCGCACATTTGCAACAAATAAATGCAAATGGTCTAGACCATAGTTATAATCAACTATTATTACCTTCAACTCAGCCAGCTTTTCTAATATAAATGCAAGCGTTAATTCTACAACTTGCTCATTACGAAAAATATCTCTTCGACAGGCTGTAATAAAATTAAAATAATCTCAAAAAATCAATAGTAAAAATA
>JBBSYK010000088.1:0-2576 GCA_038045285.1 Nanobdellota archaeon
GATATCAATTATTAAATTTTATTAAAATTGCATCTGCCGATAACTAAAGAGTATCAAACTTTAATAATCTTTAAATAGGCATTTTAATTAGATTATTTATGGCGATTAGTTATGCTTTTTGTAATCTATGTAAAAATTCAAGAGGCAGAAGAGTTTCTACTTCTTTATCAAATTTATATATTGATCTTATGAATCTTCCTGAGGAAAACAGGAAAAAGGATATTGCTTCTTTGCTTGAAACAAAACCGTGCGCAGTAGCTAAGATGGCTTTGTTTTATAGCAACTCTGAATTTGCCAATGCTTTTGACGAGAGATTTTCAGAAGAGACTACTGCTTTGAATCCTTGTCTGTTTAGAGAGTCTGAAACTTTGGCTTCTGACCTTCCTTTGTCTGAAATAGCCAGCTTATTAAGATTATATCCTAAAAATAGAGAGATGTATACTAAAGAAGAGATTAGCAGAGTTGGTCTTAATCTTAGTGATGAAGTATTAGAAAAAGAATTTAGGTCTTATGACCCAGAGACTAATCAGGGTGTTTCATTGACTTTTTTGGAAGAAGATAAATTATCAACCGGACTTAGAATTATTAGAGGATATAAATAATTTATTTTGATCATTTGAAGGGCTTTTAAAGCTTATGAAAGTGTTTTCTTGATTTTCTTTGCAGAAGTGATTAATAAGAGTTTTTCTTGAGAACTGTAAGATGGAGGTTATTTTATATGAAAACAAAAGAGAAAACTTTACAGATAAGAAGAGCGAGAATAGAAAAATCGTTGAAAAATAGAAAAAGACAGATTTATTTTTCTTATATTCCTCTTTTTAATAGGAAGATATTTTTAGAGAATCAAACAACTTCTTTTTCTTAATTCTTATATAATAGAATAGTTGTTGAGATAAATTCTGAATAATTATTAAGTACAATTAAGATCTTAACACTTCTAAATATTTATAATCTTTAATTATGTTAATTTTAATCTTCAAAGCAAATATTATTACAGTCTATTGAGTATGATATATGCCGATTATATGAAATTTAAGTTAATTTACAGTGCTTATTTTACAATAAGGAAAAGTCTATAAAATACATTATTAATTTATTTTAATGAAAATAACTGCAGATTTACAAATTCACAGCAGATTTGCTCGAGCAACTAGTAAAGATATTACGCTTGCAAACTTAGAGAAATATGCGCGTATTAAAGGCATTGACTTGTTAGGGACTGGGGATTTCCAGCATCCATTATGGAATAAAGAGATTAAGGAGAATTTGAAGGAGGATGATAAAGGTATTTTATGGAGTAAGACAGGATTTCCGTTTTTGTGGCAGACAGAAGTGAGCTTAATGTTTTCACAAGGAGGAAAAAGAAGAGCAGTGCATTTGCTGATTTTTGCACCAAATGGAATGATTGCCGATAAAATTGTTAGATATTTGAGCAGCAAAGGGAGATTGGATTATGATGGAAGGCCGATTTTTGGAGTTTCGTGCAAACAATTAGTTAAGGAGCTTAAGGAAATAGAAGATAAGATCGAGATAATTCCTGCTCATGCCTTCACACCTTGGTTTGGTGTTTTTGGTTCTGATTCTGGCTTTGAATCGCTTGAAGAGTGTTTTGAGGAGCAAATTAGGCATATTTATGCTATTGAAAGCGGGATGAGTGCTGATCCTCCAATGATTTGGCGTTTGAAAGAATTTATTGATAGGAAGATAAATATTGTTAGTTTTAGTGATGCTCATTCAATGTGGCCTTGGCGCTTGGGAAGAGAGGCAACAATTTTCGATATTCCTGAATTGAGTTATGAAAATATAATGAAAGCAATTAGAACTGGAGAAGGTTTAGCCGGGACTATTGAAACGCCACCAGAGTATGGGAAATATCATTGGGATGGGCACAGAAATTGTAACTTTTCTTGTAATCCCGAAGAATCAAAGAAATTAGAAGGGAAATGTCCGGTCTGTGGTAAGGGATTAACAATAGGCGTTGAAAATAGAATTAATGTAATTGCAAAGGAAAAAGAAGGATTTAAGCCACAAAATGCAACGCAGTTTTTTAGATTGGCGCCTTTGCACGAGCTTGTTGCCTTTGTAAATGGCGGAGCCATGACAACAAAGAAAACATGGGCTATATATAATATGCTAATTGAAAAGTTTAGGAATGAATTTAATATTTTGTTAAATGTTAAAAAAGAGGAATTGATGAAAGAGAAAATTGATGGGAAGCTAATTGAGCTAATTTTGTTAGGAAGAAATGGGGAATTAAAGGTTAAACCTGGCTTTGACGGAGAATATGGGAAGATTATGCTGCTGGAGAAACAGGGGAAATTGTTTTGAATTATTTGTTAAGTTTGGGCGGAACGGTCGCTTTATCTTCCATCTCATCTTTTAGTTTTTGCATTCCTTCTTCTCTGCCTGAAACGTATAGATAACCGCTATACATTAATGATACAACTGAGTTTAACACACCCATTCCTAGATAATATGAAAGTTCTGGGTCTATTTGATTATTATATGCATTAATCATTCCGGAACTACTACATCTCTGGGACAAGATTTAAAGGCTAAATAGCACTTTTATCGTC
>JBBSYK010000089.1:0-1399 GCA_038045285.1 Nanobdellota archaeon
TTAGATTTATTGTTGTAACAAACTAATAAGTTGGTATTAATTACAATTTAGTGTAGTTAAGGAACTTGAATTCCTTGAGCACAAGAGAATTTCATATAGAAATTCTCTGTTCAGGAAAATCGTATGGATTTTTCTGCATCCAAACCTCAAGAATGCGTAAGAGCATTCTTGATGACACGAGCGCCTGCCACAAACCTTGCCTCATCAAGAATATCTGATTCTTGACTGCTATCAAGGACAAAAGTCCTTGAAGTTTAAGGCGAGGTGGCGTATCGTGTTTTTGATTTTAGCTATATTTTTTGTTATTGTTCTTTTAATTAGTTTTTTGAATGCCAGAAAATTTAGTATCGATAAAAGAGTATTTTTTGGAATACAAATAGAGAATAATGATCGCGCCCAGAATTGAACTGGGGACCTCTGCCTTCCTGATAACATAATAGTTTTATCAGAGCAGCGCTCTAACCAACTGAGCTACGCGATCATAGGCTAATTTCGTCAACACCGTTTAAAAACATTACTGCTAATTGCAAAAGATTATTAAAGTTGTGTAATTTGATTAAGAAATGCGTCGATGATCTAATGGTATGATCGCGGCTTCCCAAGCCGCTGGTCCGGGTTCGATTCCCGGTCGGCGCATTTTTGATTTAATAAGAAAATCTATTTACTGCTGCACTCTAAACTCGACAAAGAGCTTATTATCTGAAATGGAAAAGCTTCTTAAGGGTAGTTTTATCGGAATGCTATTGACATAAACCTTTTTATCGCTTATTGCCTTTATTTCATATCCAGATTCTAGTTTTGAGACTATAACATCATCGACTGACATTAGACCTGGTGTATTTAGCTCATATATAATTTTATCGCTTAGGCGTCTGACATTTGTTTTTGCTGCTGCTCTTGGAAGAGATGACATTTTTTTTAATTGTTCTTCAGATAGTGTTTTGTTTATTTTTTGATGTTGTGTTTTATTTTGTTCAGGGATACCGATTCTTATTTTTATTCCATTAGGCATGTTCCGTATCTCTGTTTTTTCTATTTCGCGGAATTGCTGCTCAAAAGTTTTTGCTAAATTGTTAATCAAAGACCCTATAAAACGATCTGTTAATCCAAAGCCCATATTCATTTGTTCATTATTTAGGCTATTGATTGAATCATTCTTTCCAAGCATGCCGAATTCTTTAACTTCTTCCTCAGAATCTAAAAGATCAAGACCGCAATAAGGGCAAAAACTAAAGCTGTCGTTAAGGTCAGAATCACATTCAGGACATATATATTCAAGTTCTTTCTTTTTTTTCTTAAAAAACATATTATATTATAGATATGATGGCTTTTAAACTTTTCTTGAACTAAACTTTTGCGAAATCCCTCGTAGAGCTTGTCCACTTAGATAATTCTTATT
>JBBSYK010000090.1:0-2187 GCA_038045285.1 Nanobdellota archaeon
ATTAAAAAAGGTAATGAACACTTTTGTGTTCGTTAAAAACGCAAAAGTTTAGGATTATAAAACTTTAAATAATCATTTAATTCTCAGGTTATATGGCCTCGTAGCTCAGCCCGGTTAGAGTACTGGACTCTTACTACAGTTCCTTGTTAAAAAAGGAACTCTAGATTTAGAAGAATAAAATTGTAGGGGTTATCCAGGTGTCGGGGGTTCAAATCCCCTCGGGGCCATTTCACTCATGGCAACGAGGAAGCCAACAATAAAATGATAAGCTTTACTATGAGTGTAATAGAAATTAATTGACCGCGAGAAAAATAAATATGGCCGTAAAACCAGTCTGTAAAAGATACGGAAAAGAACTTTTAGATTTTGGAGCAATATTATTAAGCCCTCCAAATGATAGTGATAAAGTAATAAAATATCGCATCTGTAAGGAAGGTTTTATGGTAATAAGCAAAGAACTACTTAATTAAAATGCGCCAACAAGAAATAAAAATTAAAGCAGATATCGAGAAATATATTGATTATATCATAGTTGTAGAAGGGAAGAAAGATGTTAATGCATTATCATCTCTCGGATTTAAAAGAGTTTATGCTTTGCACCAAACATCTGTTCCAATAAAAGAACGCATTGTACTAATTGCCTCCAATTTGGATAAAAAAGATAAAATCTGTATTCTCACAGATCTGGATAAAAAAGGCAAATCACTCTACCTCTTAGCAAAGTCAATCTTTATTGAGCTTGGAGTAAAACTTGATTCAAATTTTCGAGATTCACTTCTAAGATCTGGAATCTCGCATATTGAAGGCCTATATCATTACTTAAAAACAAACAAATCAAATTCTTTTTAAATTCTTAATTACCAAAACAAACACACGATAAAAAATTATCCGATAATTCTTTTTATATTCTCTATATTTGCTGCAATCTCTTCTCCCTTCTTTGTAAGTTTTATCAATTTTATGCGGCCTTTCTTCTCAAATCCAACAAGGCTTAATTTTTCCAAACTCTGTAAAATTTTAACAGCATGGCTATATGTACAATCAACCTCTTTCGCCAAAATACTGCCATACCTTGCTCTTGCCATTCTTTTCAGTGCAACCAACAACAACGCTGGCTTCCTCCTAAAAAATATATCAAAGTTGTCTTTCATGTTGTATTAGCATCAATCCCTAAGTTATGATGCAAACTATATATTAAATCACCAGACTTCTACCTTTTAAATCTTTCTGCAAAATTGTTACCTGAAGCAGTAACAATAAGAATTAATCTTGTACCAAAAAGGAGCAACACTTATAATCAACGTCGATAAAACGAGTATTTATAAACCTCGAGTTTAACTAAAAAATATTAAAAATTTCCAAAAAAACTCTAACCCTTAATTTTATTATAAATGTCTAAATATCCTTTTGTAAAAAGAGTTGTTTTTCCTGCAAGCAATTCAATTTTAGAATTTCCAGTTCTAAATGATTTACTTATATAATTTCTATCTCTTAACATTTTAATCGCTTCATTTTTATTAGTTCTTATCCTAATATCTGGATCTTTTATGCTTCTTTTAATAATTCCTAGTCCCCCATTAATTACTGTAGCACCAAAAACAATATCGTCAACATAAACTTCTATTTTTGGCGTATTGCTGCTCAAAGGAGGATTATGAAGATTCTGCGCCCCAATACTAGCCAATAAAAACAGTACAAAACTTTCATTAAATTGAGATGCTGCCTGCTCATCACTCAATCCAAAAACCGGATTTTTTAGCACAATGCTTTCTTTTTCCTCATCATTTTTACTTTTTGACACAAAGAGAAAATATGCGGCAATAATTATGATTATAATAAAAATCAGCGTAATTAAAATCCAAAGAAATTTCCTGCTCCTTTTGTTTTCATCCATTTCACAAAGAGAAAAAAATTGTTTATAAAACTAACTACCGACATTATTTAAAACTAATCTTTAACAATAAAGTTTATTAACTAATCTATATTAATTATTGTCATGAATGAAGAATCCCTATTAAATTTACAACAAAAAAAACAAACCTTAGAAGAGATAATCGGTCAAGAAGTTATTCAAAAAATAGTGATTTAATCAAAGAAGCAAAGAATTCTAACTGACCTTATATCTTTCCAAGAACAGTATCTCCGAATAAGATTTAGTACTATAAAATTAATCCATAAAGCTTAAAT
>JBBSYK010000091.1:0-1683 GCA_038045285.1 Nanobdellota archaeon
AATTAAAAAAGGTAATGAACACTTTTGTGTTCGTTAAAAACGCAAAAGTTTAGTTAGTGAAAGATTTATAAGCTTAAGATATACATAATCATTGAGCCCGTGTGGGACAATGGTACTCCGCTGGTCTTGAGTTGAAAGAACACAAGCTAACCAGTTTCCTTCGGGATTTCCCGGTTCGATTCCGGGCGCGGGCGTTTTTCTTTTCCAAAAAGGTTTTTAAAGCAACTCATTTAGTGAATTATATGGCTGAATATCATTCAAAAACCAAAGAAGGAAGATGTATCTTTTGTGAAATAGCCAGCGGCAGAATAGAGCCTTCAGGAAAAGGAAAATTCTGGGAGAATAATAAATATCTAGCTTGGCTTTCTCCGTTTCCAAATACACCGGGATTTACAGTTTTAATTCCAAAGAAGCATTATGGAAGCGATGTTCTAAAAATGCCTGATGAAGAATTAAAGGATTTTATTATTGAAGCAAAAAAAGTATCTAACCACTTAACTAATAGATTAGAAGATGTAGGCAGAGTTGGACTTATTTTGGAAGGAACAGGAATAGACCATGCACATATAAAACTTGTTCCCCTTCACGGTACAGAATATATGAAAAAAGGTGAATGGAAGCAGGTTCACAGTAAAGTTAATTATTATTTTGAAAAATATGAAGGCTTCATCTCATCAAATGATGGTCCAAAAGCAGACGAAAAAGAAATTATGAGTTTAGCTGAGAAATTAAGATAGTTATAAATAAGGGAAAGAAAGGATAAAACATTATAGCCTAAATATTCTTTTCCAAAAAGGTTTCTTTTCTATAATGGCATCTCTAGGTTCAAGAATTTCCACTTTAATTTCAGGCTTTGTTTTAAGAATCGGGGCTTCAGCAGCCATTTCCTTTTCTACAATATTTAGTGCCTTTTCAACTTCAAGTTTAGAGTGTCCCTGATTAACAAGCGCCCATCTAAGAGATTCTTTCAAATATCCTTTTTTCAAATTCTTTCTAATGTAAGAAGTCAGGTCAACCATATAATTTCCCTTTTTTATCATACTCTTCTTATTATTTTTCAGATATTTAAATATAATGATAGTTAATAAAATAAACTACTCCCTCATCAAGTTGGATAATGCCGATAATAACAATGTAGCGGAGTGATCTGCTCCAGAATATGTTTTATAATCTATTTTGGAATTGGTTTCTTTAGCTATTTTAATAAAAGACCCAGCTAGTTCTTGTCCATACTTATAAGGTATTAATAAATCTCTAGTTCCCAACCTTATGACAATCTCTTTTGTAAAAATTTTGTCAATATAATTAACAGGACTAAAAATTGATAATCTTTCTTCGTATTCTTCTGCTGAAGAACAACCAGATCTTTTTGCAATATCAGAGGTCAGGATGCTGTCCCAGGCTGACAAGCCAAGTTTCCCTCCTCCAGCTATAGAAACTATCTTCTCAATTTTTGACTCCAAATTTCCTGCAGCTCTGAGGGCCAGAACATTACCTAAACTTACAGCAACTAAACCAATTGAGCGATTTCTGCTCAAAGAGTTTTTCATTCTATCAAAAATATCGTCATAAATAACTTGCAAATTACTTATAATATCATTTGGACACTCTTTAATAAGATTTAATGAATAAATTTTATTCTCCGTAATACCGCCGCAGCTTGCTGCGGGGATAAAGCTATAA
>JBBSYK010000092.1:0-1502 GCA_038045285.1 Nanobdellota archaeon
CCCCGCCATAATCCTTTTATTCAATTCGATTTTTAATTGTGACCCAGCCTGTTTAGTTCGAGGGTTCTTGACAAACAGAAAAGACAAGATAATTAACAACAAAACTAATATCACTATAAGAACTAATATTATTTTCTTTTTTTGTCATTGATTTTTCTAGAAATCAAAAATTTATAATTTATTATTATATAGATGCTGTTTATTAAATCTGCCCCAACATACCCTGCGATAAAACTGAATAGAACAGGAAAAGGATTTGCAATTGGAAATACAACAGAACCGATTACTAAACCTGCTACAGCAAGAATTAACCATTTTATTACTGAGGGATATCGTTTAGTTCCTCTATATGCGATTGCCTGTAATGATGTCCAAAAAAGGGCTCCAAGTAAAGCTGGAAGATATGCACTAACAAAGATATTCATATTATGAACTACCTCCGCTTATTTTTTTAGCTTGAGACTCAGAAACTACAATAACTTTCTGTACTTTAAATGCCTGATAGATTTTATCCAAAATGTCAAGGCCGCCGAAACCGGCCAAAAGGCTTAATGGTTGGCTGAAATTAAAAACAACTCCTAACAATATTCCTACAAATCCTGATGCTAGTGCAGTTGCAAGTGTCAAACTCCAATAAATTTTACTTTTTACAGAAAACGCCTTTAATATTCCGACCATTACACGAGCAACTCCACCAATAAAACCAAGTAATGCTCCTGTTGCGATTGCAGGATCTAGGACAATTATTGCCATAAACCTACCTTCTTTGCCCAGGCAATACGCTTTCTGCTTTCAGCAGTTGGCTTTGCAATTTTGTTCATAACCATTTCATCATAGCTCATTTTCACTCCTCTTCCTCTGCGTTTTTGATAGTAAACCCTGTGCTGGAGAACATCATAAATATAATCTCGGATATCCTTAAATCCTTGTTTCTTTGCTTTTAGTTTTATTTTTTTATAAAAAGGCTCTTCAAAAGCTAAAGTTATTCTTTCTGCCACCATTCTCTTTTTAATTTCCTTTTAGAGATAAAATGGTGCGCGTATTTAAATCTTCCTCAATTCCTTTATTTCTTTTACGAAGTAAACTTAGGCAGAGATTTTAGGTTCTGCAAGAGAAAGTCAGTTAATCATTTTCAGATCCAGCAGATCCCTTATTTAATCTTTTTTTGTATTTCTCAAGAACCAAATTCAAAGCTTCTTCTAAATCAACATCAAAAGAATTTGCAATTGTGATTATTGAATATAGCAAGTCGCCAAGTTCAGATTTTAATTCTTCCCTATATCTAATTTTCTTTCTTCCATAATCACTCATTTTAAGAATTTCTTTAGCGACTTCGCCAAGTTCAGACATAGTATCTAAAACTCTATATTCTGCCGGCGATTCTAAATTATGCTCTTTACAAAATTTTTTAATTCTCTCTTGTAACTCTTTCATCTTTTAAATTAATTCTCGACAGGCTGTAAGAGAATGACTTATAGCGTTTAGCACCGAAAAGTTTATTT
>JBBSYK010000093.1:0-3029 GCA_038045285.1 Nanobdellota archaeon
CGCCGTAGAAAACTTCAAAAGGCTTGTTTTTCATTCTGGCTCTTGCTAGAATTTCAGAAGGGGTTTGCGATTGAGTTATCAATCCTTTTTGCGAGATTAATTGTTCCAGTTTCATATAAAATTTGGTAAAAATTTACTATGCAGCCCTACTTTTTTTAAAAGGGCAGCTTATAAATCTTTCGTATAAATGTAGCGCTATTCTTCTATTTTCTGGCAAGTCATCTGTCATTCTTTCTGCTGGAAATTGTCCAGTCAATCTTTTTGCAGCTAAATTGCCCGTATTAATCAAATCTGCTAAAGCGCGATTATCTGTTGTTTGCATAATCAACTTTTTTACTTGTTCATCACTATCTTTTGTTGGATCAATCCTATATTGTTGCAATCCTTTGCTGGTTATTTTGTAAGGCAATATGCCGTATTCTTCAATTGTCTGAACTAAATTCTCTGTTAAATTTGGATTTCCAAAAGGGTATGAGTTTGTTAGGTGAATTGCCACAAACTTATTTAATCCAATAGTTTGTGCTGATTCTCTTGCAGGTTCGTCGTAGTGAATCTCATATTTTGGACCAAATTTTATTGTTGTTCTTAAAGACTCAATAGTAGCAAGTTCTTCTAAGGGATAATTCAAAGCTTCTAAAGAATGTCTTCTATCTTCTGGAACTGCCAAAATCATCTTATCTTTAAAATTAGAATTTTTCTTCATTTCTTCTTTAAGTCTATTTAGAATTTCTATATAAGTCTCAGTACGAGATAAATCTGACGACTTAACTATTTCAGAACATCCACTATAAATTTGATCAATTTCTCTTAGATATTCGATTCTTGATATAGCTTGGCTCTCGGCATTACTTCTTTCAACATCTCGGTTTATTGAATATAGAAAATGATCTGCTACTAACCATTTAGTGGATACTTCTATTCCTTTTGAGACTAAAGCGCTACCTAATTCTTTCATTATTAAAGCATACTTTAACATATCAACTGGCTGTCCAGAATCAAATGTTTGACCCATCATCATATTGATGGGCTCGTTTTTCAAAACTAAGTATTCTAATTCTTCAAGTGTCAGAATTCTTTCAACAACCTTTAAATCTTTTAAAAATTCGGAAAGCATTTAAAATCAGGCTATTAGCCTCTCCTTCATTGCTGCCACCATATCATACCATTTTGTAGCGTTTCTTCTTGTTTCATCTACCACCGCTTTTGAAGGAACATTCCAGAATGACGGTTTTTCTGGATATGCCTGGTCAGAACTCCATGCTCCAGAATCTTTGAGCTCAGATCTTTGAATGGCATATCTAATAACTTCTGCTCTTTTTTGTTGGTGTTCTTTCAAAGCATCGGCGATATTATTTCTTAAAATGGCGACATTGTCTTGACCTGATTTTTTTGATTCGCCAATCAAATATGAATCCAGATTTGCAGGGCTAATTTCATGGATTTCTGATTTAATCTTTAAAGCTTGGAGAGGTAAATCTATCTTGCTGATTGCGTTGAAATATCCAATATATTTAACCATATCTAATGCACATCTCTCTGTAGCCTCAGGATTCTCCAACCTTTCTTTATCTATAATTCTATGCGCATTTGCTATTCTACCATCTAAATCCAATGAATTTGGTCCCGGACCTAAGTATAAAGTTCCTTCCACTCTGCTCGAACTTTGTTTATTTCCAGTAAGTCCCCTTATATGCGGGATGTACAATCCAGAGGGAATGTTTTTTATTCCTGGAAGGGTTACTCCTTGTTCAAGAGATCTTTTTACTAATTCAACAGTCATTTTCATGTGGCCGTCTTGGTCTTGACCACTTAACATAAATGAATAATCGTTTCTGAAATCATTATGTTGAGGCAACACAATATCTCCGACTTGAGTTATACCTGCGAATAAGAAGGGAAATTCTCCTTTATCCTCTACTTTCTCAGAGTTTCCGCATAATTTCTCTAGACCATATGTGTCTACTGCCAAATCAAAAGTAATCCCTCTAGCCAATAAATAAGCCAGATTACTTACTCTAAACTCCTCTGATTGCAAATAAACATGAGATGCATCTAGGTCAACTCCATTAGCCCCCCAATCGACTAAATTATCTGCTGCCCAGAATCTAGATTTTTCTTGGTCAATTTTTTTATCAAACATACATTCTAAATCTGCAACAGGTACAAATATTTGTGTACCAATTTTTTGAAAAAATGCAACTGCAGATGATATTAATTTATGCCCGAAGTGATAGGCTCCACTCGGTTTAAAACCAGAAGCAATTCCAACATTTTGACCTTTTTCGAGAGCGGCAAACAAAGTTTCTCCATTTCTATGTCTTAATGCTCTATTTTTTGAAGGTAAAAATCTCTCGGTTGTACCATCCAAAAAATCGTAAAATTCCTTTTTCAATTCTTCTCCTTCAGAAGTCAAATATACCGATTCATATCCTCTAGGTCCGCCTTTGGCTGTTTCTTCAAACTGTATATTGTATCTTTTTGTCTTAATTTCTTTCATGTTATTATGAAGTAGTAACGCTATTTAAATTTATCGAATTGAATCAAAGACGATTATTTTTCTTGTTCTGATTCTTTTATAGCCTTTTCAACTAATATGGATTTTATTGGAACTTTCAATAAGAATTTATCTATTCTTTTTTTTGCATCCGGTAATTTCGCTTGATGCTCTTTCAAAAATTTCTCAACAAAATACGAAGTAGTTTTTTTAAATTCATCACTCATAATTTTGCCGGCCCTATAATTCTTTGCAACTTTTTCTGCTTCTTCAATATTTAAAAAATGATATTTTTGTAAAGCATACAATGGGCATATTTCAGGAATCCCTCCTTTTGTTTTCTGATACTTTGCAGAAACTGAACCACCAGTATATGCTTTTTGAATCTTATCATGCGCGGTTTTTTGGTCTTCTGTTAAAAATATACAACTATCTTTTATCGATGCAGACATTTTATCTTCGGGATTCTTCAAACTAGGCAGAAATTTAGTAATCAATTCTGCAGGAGGAATAAATCCTTTCTTTATAGCGATGT
>JBBSYK010000094.1:0-10637 GCA_038045285.1 Nanobdellota archaeon
TGAAGCTAATTAATTTCATCTGATGCCCCATAGCTTGCTATGGGGTTCTTCACTAGGAAAAGACAACCTGAATCAATATTGGGTTTGTTTTGGAGGCAAATAGATGGATGAACAAATAAAATGGTTAGAAGTTAAAAAACGAAATAATATTAGGACTCAACACAAAAATTTTTATTTCGTCATCTGCCCCAATCTCATTATTAAATCTCAAAAACCAAAGGTTTTTGCTATCTGTTTTCTAAAAGAGAACTTATCGTGCTTTTTCCATCGGGTGGGGGTTTGGCAATTAAGAGATTTAAATTTCAGCCGAAGAAAAAATTTCGTTGAAAAGAGATTACCTAAACTTTCCTGCAACTTTGCTTAGGGGAACAAAGTCTTTCCAAGCAACCTCAAATATTTGCTCTAACACTCTAGCAAAATAGTCGGAAGATAACCAAACAGCCACATCATAATTAGGATGCACTGTTTTATCATCTAGAAGCATAAACATGAGTTCTTCAGAGTCTATAATGGCAAATCGTCCGTTTATTCCCATGTTAGAACAATCTTTGACTTCTGTTAGTCTAGCAAGCTCTTTAGCAATTTTTACATTTTCAGCAACAATTGGGGCTGCGATTCTGATGGCAACTCCTCTCTTCCTTGCTTTTTCAAAAGCTGGCAATAAAGCTTCTAATTTTCTATTAAGACCTTCAGCAGTTGTCACAATTGTGACTGCTTTCTCAGCAGATCTGATCAACATATCCAAGTGGTTATACATATTTTGCCTGCCTCGTAAACTCCCAGAAAGATCTGATGGTTCAATAAATTTAATACCATTATTGAATAGGGCGTTTAATTCATGCAGCACTTCATCATCTCTAAGTTTCTCCAGCCTCTTGCTTTTTTCCTGTGCTATTGAGACCAAATTCCTTTTAACTCTCTCTACTACTTCTTCTGGCTTTAAAGCAATAAATTTAATAGGTTTTCCTATCTTCATAATGATAAATCCTTTCTTTTCTAAAGACTCGAGGATATCATATGTTCTTGACCTTGGAACATCAGAGATATTACTTAATTCTCCTGCAGTAGATACACCCCTAGAAAGAAGAGCAGTCCATACCTTTGCTTCATAAAGGTTTAGATCAAATATTTTTCTTAACCTGCTTAAAAATTCTTCTTTGATTATCATTTTTTAATATCTTAATACACCAAATATTATTAATCTACAACTTACTAGTATTTAAATCTTTTCACAAGATATATTCCTTAATAATTACGAAAAAAGAAATGAATTTTTTTCTCTCTTATAGTGAAAACAATTGCCTCTTTCGTATTTTCGCCTTCGATAAATTCAATCTTTTTAGAATTTGTTCTGTCTTTTAAAAATCTTTCATGTATTTTTAGCATTTTAATTATCTCCTTATCAGCAAAAATTTTTAATATAATTGCATCATTTTTTATTAGTCCTGCATTTTTTCTTTCTGCTTGTAATTTACGAGCTAATTCACGTGCGTAACCTTCTGCTTCCAATTCAAATGTTGTTTTTGTATCTAGAATTACTTTTACTTCTTTGCCTTCTTTAATAAAAATTTTCTTAACATTTAATTGCCTCTTTATTATTTCCTGAAATTTTTTAGATATTTTATTTTGTGAAATAATATCTGCTGATGCTAATGGCCATCTTAGACCTATTTTTAATTTATCTCTTTCTGAGAGACCTATTTCAATTATCTTAAAAATATATTCAAAATTATTTTCTAATTTTTCATTTATTGTCTTTTTTTCAACTTCAGGCCAATCAGAGAGATGTACAGATTCTTCTAAGACAATATTCTTTTCTTTCCAAGACTGCCAGATATTTTCAGTAATAAATGGAAAAAAAGGAGCGCATAATTTAATTAATTTTAAGAAAACTTCTTTTAAGGTATACTGAGATTCTTGATCTTCAGAGGAAATTCGGTCTCTGATAAGCTGAATATATCCTCTGCTTAAATCATTAATCCAGAAATTCTGCAATGCTCTCGCAGCTGTATGAGGATGCAGATTTTCTAATTCATTTGTAACTTTCTTTGTTAAATTGTTAATTTTACTTAGTATCCACTTATCTTCAAGTTTCAAGATTTTTACTTCTTTAGCAGAAGTTATTAAATTTCTAATATTGTAAAGTATCAATAAATTGGTTGAAGACTCTTTAAGAACATTAAATCCAAATCTGAGCTCTTGGGAAGGATCTTGAATACAATACCTTAATCTTAATGCGTCTGCTCCTGCTTTTTCTACAGCTTCGTCAAACCATATCGCATTTCCTTTACTTTTATGCATTTCTTCTCCTTTTTCATCTCTTAATGTTTCATAACCGAACAAAGATTTGAACGGACTTTTTCCTGTAATTGCAACACTTGCCCAAAATAAAGAATTAAACCAGCCTCTAAATTGGCCTGGAATGCTTTCAGTTATCAAGTCAACTGGAAACCATTTCTCCCACTCTTTTTTATTGTATAAGTATGGGCCTATAGTAGAAAATGGAACTATTCCTGCATCTAACCAAGCATCTCCGACATCTGGAATTCTTGAAGCATCTTTCTTGCATTTGCCGCACCTTATTTTAATCTCATCAATCCATGGCCTATGAATATCTTTTAGTAAATCGACTTTTTTCTTGTCAATTGATTTTTCTTTTAATTCTTCTAAACTGCCGATAACAATAATTTCTCCGCATTCACATTCCCAAATTGGCAATGGTAATCCCCAGTATCTCTTTCTAGAAATAAGCCAATCTCCCATATTATTAAACCATTCTTCTTGTCTAATTTTTCCGTATTCTGGATACCAGTTAACTTTCTTATTTACTTTGATTAATTTTTCTCTAATTTCTTTAGAAGAAATATACCATTCACTAACTAGTCTAAATACAAGTTCATTGCCGCAGCGCCAGCAATGAGGATACCTATGTTTATACGGTTTGGTTTTGTAAACGAATCGCCTTTGCTCCAAATCATTTAGAACATCTTTATTTACGATATCATATTTTTTTAAGCTAAACTGCTCAAAACCTTCTATATAAAAACCTGCTTCATTTAATGGTGATACTGCTGGCAACTTTAATTTTTTTCCTAAATCAAAATCTTCTGCGCCGCATCCAGGAGCAATATGAACAATTCCAGTACCTTCTTCCTCTGATGCTAAGTCCCAAAGAACGACTTTATGAGGAGAATTTTTTTGTGATTCAAAATTATAATATGGCATGAGATATTCAATTCCATTTAATTCTGCTCCTTTTTTTCTCTCAACAATTTTCCATTTTCCTTCTAGTTCAGAAGTTCTTGATTCTGCCAGCCAGTAGAAGACTCCCTCATTATCTACTTTTACATAATTAATATTAGGATTAACTGCAATTGCGACATTTGCTGGAACAGTCCAGGGAGTTGTAGTGAAAATTAAAAAATATTCATCAGGATTCTTTTTTAAAGGAAATTGCATAAAAAGAGAAGTATGAGTAACTTCCTTATATCCTTCTGTAGCAATATCGTGTTTAGAACTGGCTGTTCCGCACCGCCAGCACCACGGGACTGAATCTTTTCCTTTATACAACCACCCATTTTCATGATATTTTTTTATTAGAAACCAGTTATGTAAATTATTTTCGTTGCTCATTGTATAATAAGAATTATTCCAATCCATCCAAAAACCAAGTCTTATACTTTGCTGTGTCTGAATTTTTGAAAATTTCTCAACTCTCTTTCTGCAAGAGTTTACAAAATTAAGAATTCCGAATTTTTCTATATCTGATTTATTTTTTAATCCTAAATCTTTTTCTTCTTCTCTTTCAACCCATAATCCCTGACAATCAAAACCATTCTGATATCTTTGATCGAAACCTTGCATAGCCTTAAATCGCTGAAAAAGATCTTTGTATGTCCTTCCCCATGCATGATGAACCCCCATAGGATTATTTGCAGTTATGGGGCCATCGAGGAAACTCCATCTAGTTTTCCCCTTATTCTTTTTTCTTAACTTTTCAAAAATTTTATTTTTCTCCCAAAAATCAAGAATTTCTTTTTCTCTCTGTTTAAGGTCTAACATATTTCTATCTCTCCTTCATTCCTTTTATAGTTTGCGAATTTTGTCTATTTAAATAATAGCGAAATCCTTTTTCTATAGCTTCTACAGCAGAGCGAATAATATTATCACTTACTCCTACTGTAGTGAAACAGATTCCATCGCTAAATGTTATTGCTGTTCTTACTGAACTTTTTACACCTTGATATCTAGCTAAGTCTACATGATAATTTTCAATCTTTAGATTATTTAACTGCGGATAAGGATTGTTAAGCATTTTAGTCAATAGCTCATAAATTGAATGTACTGGACCTCCTTCTACAGTTAATTTTTTTTCAAGAATTTTTTTTTCTAGATTACCTCTTATAAATGAGGTGCTTTCTTCTAATGTGCTATTAAAAGTAGTTGTTACTTTTACATCTCCTAATTTGAAATAATCTCTTAAATTGCCAAAATGTTCTTCAATTAAAAGAAATTGCTCTGCGGGCAATGCTTCAATTCTGTAACCATCATCTTCTAACTGTTTTAATTTTTTAAATAATTCTTCTGTTTTTTTCTTAAAAGAAATATCATTTTTATTAAAATTGTAACCAAATTTATTTGCGAGTTTTATTATATTTCCTCTTCCTCCCTGAGTTGTTAATAATAAAATTCTTTCATTTCCAAATATTTCGGGATTTATGTGCTCGTAGCTTGCCCCTTTATTCAAGGCATCTATATGCACTCCACCTTTATGAGAAAAAGCATCTCTTCCTAAATATGGAAGATTAGCTTGAACAGGCAAGCCAGATCTTCTGAATATTTCTTCTGTTGTTTTTGTAAGATTTTTCCAGTCTATATCAAGATAGTTGCCCATTTTATAAACCCAATTAATAGCAAAAGTTGTCCAATTCAGATTTCCTACTCTTTCACCCATTCCGTTGGCAGTCCCTTGAATCATTTCAAAATAATCTGCAGTATACAGCGCATTAGCTACAGCAAGGCCAGAATCATTATGGAAATGTGATCCTAATGGTGTTTTAATACATTTTTGATTTAGAGATTCTTTTGTTTTTTTTACAATCTCTTTAACCTCGTGAAGTAAAGTTCCCCCATTTGTGTCACAAAGAACTAGAAATTCAGCTCCTGCATTTGACGCATATTCTATTGTGGAAATTGCATAATTAGGATTATCTTTATATCCATCAAAGAAATGCTCAGCATCATAAATTACCGGCATTTTATGCTCCCGCAAGAATTTAATGCTGTTCGATATTCTCTTCAGATTTTCATCAGGAGTTGTTTTTAATTGTGAATGAACATGAGATAGCCAGCTTTTGCCGAAAATACATGCATAATCTGCCTTAGAATTTAAAATTGCAGCCAGATTAGAGTCTTTTATGGGATCTTTAGATATTGAGGTTGATCCAAATGCAGTTATTTTTGCCTGTTTCCTTATAGATCTGCATTTATCAAATATTTCAGGATCTTCTCTAGGAGAAGAAGGCCAGCAGACTTCTATAATAGGAACTCTCAGAGAGTCAAGATCTTGAAATGTCTTTAATTTATCAGTTAGAGTCATATGCGCGCCCCTGGCCTGCAAACCATCCCTCAACGTTGTGTCATATATTATTTTAGTCATTTTAATATTCGCAATCTAAAAAAAGATTGCAGATTTAGATAATAATAGCTATAATATAGATATTTTCTACTGGTCTAATGCTTGTTTTTATAGCTATTTTCATAGTTCTATTAATAATTGAAGATTTTTAAATTCTTCCCTAATCAGATATGGGGATTTTAGCTGTCGGCTTTGCGTGAGATTTAGTTAGCTCTCGCAAAGTAAGACAACCTTCTAAAATTATGCAATATTATTCTTGCAGTTATTTGAGTAAACCTTGCCGTATAATTTATCTTTGTAAGATTTCCATATACTCTCTTAAATGCTGAATGGAAACTTTCACAATGAGACCTTTGATGATATTCCTTCATCCATAACCAAATATCCCAGAAAAATTCCAAATACATATATTTCCATGAATCTTTTCCATTGAGATTATTTTTTGAGTTCGGATAGATATAAGGTTTCATAAAAAGCTCTTCAATAGCTTCTGTTAATTCTCGGCTGTTAAATCCAGCATCGAGTCTGATGCTATCTCCAGAAACTATCCCTATCAACTCAATCATAACCTCTCTTTCTCCTCTTCTAGTAATATCGAAAGCTTGAACTATCTCTCTTGAGTCTATTATTGAAGTCATGTATATTCCTTTTCTTTTATTCGATTCATAATTTTGTTTTCTTGTTCTTTCTAAACCTGTTCCATCTCCGCAGAGAATTCTATCTGATTCTCGTGTAGCTAAAAATATTTCATAAAGGATTGTTGCAACTTCTGGTCTCGAATATGCATCTCCAATTACCCAGTCATCAATTTTATCGTGTATTCCTACATAGGGTCCTAGAATTTCAATCCAACCTTCCGACTGTCTTTCCGCACTGTGTAAAAATTCAGAAAGCAAAATTGCTTTAGCTAAGATTTTTGGATTAGTTGCGTTGCTTCTAACTGCCGAAGCGTATGAGGACTTGACCATCTCCCTAATAAAATTCAATGTTTCTTTTGCCTGTTTAATTTGAGAAAGGCTATAAGCATACCAGTTAATTTCTCTTTGTTCTTGTGGTTCATAAATCTCTTTTTTGAATTCAGGATTTCTAGTCAATTTAACAAGCTTTCTAAATTGTTGATTTGGCAATCGCATGTTTATATGTAGTGACTACTCTATATAAGCTTAATTTTGCTATTATCATATCAATTAGATAGCGAAATATTTATATAATGTAGTGACTATCTAAATTATGATGTTCATTAGATCAAAAAAGAAGAAAGGTAAAACATATTATTGGATAGTTGAATCTATAAGAATAAAAGAAAAAGTGATTCAGAAACCAATTAGGTATATTGGATCAGCAGAAAGTTTATTGGACAAATTAGAACTATTGGATAAACTCAGTAAACGGCACTAATCTCACGCAAAGCCGTAGCTGTCGAAAGCTTTAAAATGCCTATTTAATCACTATTATTGCGAGTTAGGGAGCTGACTTCGGAGCTTAGCCATTGAATTGGCAAAATCTATTAATGAGATTTAAGTTTTGAGGAAGGTCCGGACATCCTTTTCTCTATTAGAAAAGAAAAAGCGATTGGTTAAAACCAACTGTCGTGAGGCAGAGCTCCGCAACAGAAACGACACAGCCTTCATTTCGCTATGATCTATGCAGGGAGCAAGTTTTGAAGGAAATGCTGAAACGGGCGTCTTCGCTGATGCAAGTGCCAAAGCCGCACGCAAAGACTGATGTCAGCACAGACTATCTGGAATACAGAGTCTGACAAAATCTGGCCTACTCTAACTCGCATTTATCTATAAGTTTTAGTATAATCTATTGTCTTCGACCAAAAGATTTAAATATTCACACATAATTAAATATATACACTTAAAAGGAAAAACATGGCAACTATAACGTTGGCTGTTCCTGATGATATCAGGGAAAAAATGAAAGAATTTCCAGAGATGAACTGATCAGGTCTAGTCAGAAAAACTATTGAAGAAAAAATACACTTTCTTATTTGGCGACAACAAGTTCTTAATAAAATAGAAGAAGAAAAAGAATTTAATGATTGGACCATTGAAATGGGAAGGAAAGTCAATGAAGGCATTGCTCGGCGTCTTAAAAAGGAAGGCTTTTTGAAAAAATGAAGATTGTTGTCGATGCAAATGTCCTATTTTCTTTATGTAAGCCAGACAGTACTACAAACTTAATTTTTAATAAGCTTAAGTTGCAACTTTTTGCTCCTTACTTTGCTCTTAGGGAACTTGCTAAATATAAAAATAAACTTCTTGAAAAATCTAGAGAAGGAGATTTTAAAACACTAACTGCTAAACTAAAAACAAAAGTAAGTTTTCTAAATGAAATAGAATATAAGGAAGAGATTGAACAAGTAGAAAAACTCATAAGTGATCCAAAAGATATTGCTTATCTTGCACCATCTATTCGTTTAAATGCTTCTATATTGAGCGATGATCCTCATTTTAAAGAGCAAAATCTTATACAAGTTTTTACAACAAAAGACCTTATATTCTTACTTTAATTGGCTGTTGGATCAGATTTATTATTCTAATAAGAATAAATATATAAAGACTTTATTCCTTAATGAAATATGGTTTTTGATATAACTCAGATCAAAAAAATACGCAAACACCTTAATCTTACTCAATATGAGTTTGCAAAATATGCTCAAGTAAGCCAGAGCATGATTGCTAAAATAGAATCCGGAAAAATTGATCCCACATATTCGTATGTAAGAAAAATAGAAGATGCTTTATCTATAATGACTAAACAACATGAAAAAAAAGCAAAGAATATTATGACTCGCAAAATTATATCTACTAGACTGAATCAGAATGTTTCTGAGATTATTAATTTAATGAATAAGAAAAATATTTCCCAATTGCCTGTTATTGAAAAAGGAACTGTTATAGGCATAGTTTCTGAGAGTTCTATATTAAGCAAGCAAATTAAGGATATAAAAAAATCAACAGCGCAAGATGTAATGATAGATAGCCCTCCAATAATCTCTAAAGAGACAGGAATAGAGGTAATAAAGCAACTTTTAAATTATTATTCCCTTATATTAATTAAAGAAAGGGGAAAACTTATTGGATTGATAACTAGATCTGATTTAGTTAAAAGCTTGAGTGTTTAATTTATTGACAGCATTATCTCTATCTTAAATTTTTCTAATGCTTATACAAAAACACTTTATCATACTCTTTATGATTGAAAATATCCATAACAAATGTAATTATATAAATGTCAAGAACCCTCGAACTGAAGTAGGGGGATTGCGCAAATACAAATCTTGAGGTTTCAAAATGCTATCTATAAGACTTCTGCCTCTTTGCTCTTGGTGCAGAATCTCCTGGCTTTGAGGCTTCTTTCCGTCTTGAATCCTGAACAAGCATATTTCTGTCATATGCTAAATAAGCCTTTCTTAAAACTTCAGAACCTGTAATTTTTACTAATGCTCTTGCTATAGCTAAGCGAGCTGCCTGAATTTGCGCTTCTCTTCCTCCTCCTTGAACTCTGATAAATAAATCATATTCTAACGGTCCGAGATTCTTTTCAAAAATGCGCAAGGGCTCCAAAATTGCCAAACGATGAAATGTGTTTAGCTCTTGATAAGGTAAATAGTTGAAAAAAACCTCTCCTTTTCCAGGTTTAAATGATAATTTAGCTACTGCTGTTTTTCTTTTTCCTGATATGATCGTTCTCGTGCCTGTTTTTTCAGTTTTCATATTTCCCTGCTTAATTCTTCAGTTTTAATTATTTTTGATTTAACTTCTGTAATAAAAGAAATTTTTTTGGCCTGCTCATATTCTTTAGGTATGTTAGTATAACACTTTATTCTTTTTAGAGCAAGACGACCACGCTCTTGTTTGTAAGGAAGCATTCCTCTAATAGTTCTTTTCATTAATCTATCAGTTAGTTTTGGGAAAAAAGGACCCTTCAAACTCGAACCACCAAGAGCTCTTTTATGTTGATATATTGAAATAGTAGTCCTTCTATTTCCAGTAATTAAAGCATTAGAACAATTCAAAACTAGTACTTTTTTTCCGAGTAAAGCTTGTTTAGCTACGTAACTAGCAATTCTGCCCAATATTCCGTTAGCCGCATCAACTATTATTTCATTTGAATCCATTTTATTTTATTAACTTAATTCCTTCCGCTCTGGGATTTTTTTTAATTTCATCTATAATTGAAACTGCGTCTGATTTTGATTTCTTAATTTTTTGAAGTGCAGTTGCTGAATAAGACAGGGCGCATATTCTAATCTTTTTAGTAATTTCGCCTTTGGATAGAATCTTTCCTGGAACAACGACTGTGTCTCCAATGGATGTTTCTTTTTCTATATTTAACAAATTAACCTGGACGCGTCTTCTTTTTGGTGTTGAAAGCATTTTTGCAATATTATTCCAGTTTTTATTTTTTAATGCTAAACTAATTGTATCTCTAATTTCTGGAGAGGATTTTCTCTTTAATTGATTCTTAATCTTCGTTTTACTTAATTTTTCCATATTAAAGGTTCTGATAATAGGTATATAAACTTAATGGAAAGGAAAGATTTTTATACCTTAATAAGTATAAGTGTGTATGAACCAGAAAAATAATAAAATAAGAGTAAACATCACTGTTGACAAAGAATTACTTGAGGAAGCCAAGAAAAAATTACATCTTTTTGGAGGAAAATTAAGTACCTTATTTAATGCATATTTGAGTGATTTTGTCTCTTCCATGAATCAACGCATAGGTGAAGACAGGAAAATAATGACTGATAAATTGAAAGATTTAGAGGAAAAAATAAAGAAACTTGAAAAAAGATTTGGAAAATAAAACGCCCGAGGCAGGATTTGAACCTGCGACCTGCGCATTAGGAGTGCGCTACTCTATCCGAACTGAGCTACCCGGGCAATAATGATATTTGTTTTTGCAGCATTTTAAATCTAATTGGTCTGTAACAGTAGATGAGCTTTTCCGAGTAAAATAAGCTCATCTACACAAATAATCAATT
>JBBSYK010000095.1:0-8103 GCA_038045285.1 Nanobdellota archaeon
GCTCAAAAGAGTTCGGCAGTTCAAGAAAAAGAATTAATATCTACGCAAAGCTCATCTATCCTTTAAATTCTTCGGCTCTCTTGATCATATCTTTTTTTAATCCTATGAAAATTCCTCCTTCTTTTGCTCCAACATATGTATTTTCTCCCGGTTTAATTATTTTATTAATGGATGGAATTTCTATGTCTAGATGAGTTACATTTGCTCCAGATTTACCTTTTAGGTGAATGTATATATCTGCTTTTCCTATTTTTATTTTTCCTTCTCCTGGTCCGCTCATTACTTTTTCCCTCTTTCTTGTTTTTTGGTGTCTTGAATGTAATACATTGCAGATATAAAACCCGTTATGTTGCATGCTATTGCCAAAGGAATAGATAAATAAATCCAAAGAGGATAGACGATGCTTAATATTAAAGCTGGTAGAGCAAAACCCTGCAAAAAAGTTGTTACTTTTGCAATATGTCTAACTGGAGGAATTTTCTTTCCAGAAAAAAAAGCAATCAATGAAAATGGCATGCAAATTATCTCTCTCGTCATAATTAACATTAGTTGTATTCCATCAAACCAATGTAATCTTCCTTCAATTCCAAATACGACCAAGAATGCAATTGCAGTTCCAGTCCATAGAAATCTATCGGCTATAACATCAGTTCTTCTGCCAAATTCACTCTCCAATTTGAATTTACGCGCTAATGCTCCATCAAGAAAATCAGTTATTGCTGCAATAGAGAAAATAAAAACTATTTCTATTACTGATTGATTTGTTACAATGAGGTAAATTACAACGAATGCAAGAATAATTCTGCTTATACTCAGGAAATTTGGAATGTTTTTAGTTATTGCATTTCCAATACTCTTTTTTTTATCTTTCATTTATTTATATAAATAACAAGCTTTAAAAGCTCTTTCCTATCTTTTATATGATAGCAGAGTAGAGCAGCCTGGAGTGCTCGCCAGGCCCATATTAAAAATCAGGGATTTTCAATCCCCCTAACCCTTAGGGTTTATGGGTAACCTGGAGGTCGGTGGTTCAAATCCACCCTCTGCTATATTTAAAATGAAACCAAATAAAATTATTAGAAGCGCTTTTTTAGCGGGATTAATTGGAATTGCAGGATGCGCTCCGCCAAAAGTAGAATTTTCTCTTTCTCAAATAGCGGAACGAATGGATAATATAAGAGCAAGTTATTCTACTTCGCTTGTTCAAGTTAATACTAAAATGGATCAAGTTATGACAAGTAGATATTTCTCCGAAGATGACCAAAAAGTTGTTTATGGTGCTCTAAAAAGTATGGTTAATGGCTTTACAGAGTATAAAGAACTTACATCAAAATGTGCTGAAGAACCCTATTGTTTTGAATTTTCTACTAACAGATTTGAATGGTATCCTTTATTGCAAAAGAATGTTGTTGGATTTGATGGCGGAAATCCAGAAATACAAAAATACTTTGATGCCAAGTATTCTGGATTTAAAGCTGGCTCTATTTATTCTCCAGCTGAAAAGGAAGCCAGCGAAGAAGCATTAAATATTGCTATCGATATATTAAACAATATTGCGACTCAGTGAGAATAAGAAACATTTAAATTCCATACAATCTTTTTCTAGATAGGAGATAAAAATGGGTGTTGGATTAGGTGTTATTTTTGCATTTGTTGCTATGCTTGCATGGGGCTTTGGTGATTTTTTTATTCAGAAGTCAACCCGCAAGTTCGGCGATTGGGAGACTTTATTTCTAATATCTACTTTTGGAGCAGTGGTTTTATTTCCATTTGTTTATAAAGATATTCTTTATTTACTTTCTTTTCAAGACCATAGTTTTCTAATTTTATTAGGAGCATCTTTAGTAATATTATTTGCAGCACTGTTGGATTTTGAGGCTCTTAAGAGGGGAAAATTGTCCGTGGTAGAGCCTATTTATGCTCTCGAGATACCCTTAGCTGCATTTCTAGCTTTTTTTATTCTTAAGGAAGTAATAAGTTCAATTCAAATATTGCTGATAATTTTATTGATGTTTGGTTTGATATTAATTTCTCTGAAATCCTATCATTTTTCTAGAAAAATTTGGCTGGAGAAAGGAGTTATTTTTGTCTTTTTAGGAACTATTTTTATGGGGTTAGCTAATTTTCTTGTTGGAGTTGGTGCCAGGCTTACAGACGCACTTATGATTAATTGGTTTATGAGTATTTTTATGGCAATAATTACCTTCTCCTATATTTTATCTAAAAAAAGAGTATCTAAAATGAGAAAAGACTTACTATCTGAAAAGAAATTGCTTTTTGGAATGTGTTTTTTGGACAATATTGCATGGGTTGCTTTCGCTTTTGCAATGACTCTTGCTCCTATTGCAATAGCTGTCGCTTTATCAGAAAGTTATATTATAATAGCAGTTCTTTTGGGGATGTTTGTAAATAAAGAAAAATTGAGAATGCATCAAAAAATAGGCTTGATAATAGCAATTATAGCTGCGTTAATACTTGTTTATTTTTCTGGATGACCTTCGCAAAACGAAAAATATATAAATACCCACACATACATGTGGGTATGGCAACTAAAAATATATCAATTACTGAAGAAGCTTACAATAGGCTTGCAAATTTGAAAAAAGGAAATGAGAGTTTCTCCGAAATAATCGTAGAAATAACTGGCAGGAAAAAACTAAGCGATTTCTTTGGCATTATATCAAAAGAAACAGGAGATAAGTTAGAAAGAGCAATTGAAAAAGGAAGAAAAGAGCATAGAAAGCTAACTGAAGAAAGGCATAAAGGATTAATGAAGGAGTTTACTTAAATGGTTTGCTTAGATACTTCTTTTGCAATTGATGTTATAAGAGGTAATAAGATAGTCAAACCTCTTCTTGAAGAATATGAAAAAACTAAGGAATCTGTATATTTAACAACGCCTACAATAATGGAGCTCGTAAAGGGAGCACATCTTAGCGTCAATACCTCCTTAGAGAAAGAGAGAATAATTAATTTTTTGTCATCGCTCTTGGTCTTAAATTTTAATATTGCTAATGCATTTAAAGCAGGTGAAATCGAAGCTAATTTAAGAAGAGAAGGAGCTATAATCCAAATAGAAGACATTATGATCGCAGCAACATGTATTTCAAAAAATGAGACTCTCATTACGAGAAATAAGAAACATTTTGAAAGAATTAAAGGTTTAAAGATACAAAGTTATTAAGAATGAAATTTAGCGAGTCTTATAAAATAAATGCCGAACGCGGCATATAATCTGATTGACAAATATGAAAATAAGTTACTACTTTATAGTTCAGTATTAGATAAGTTTTTAAACAATCCCTTCTAGAAAAATTTATGGTATTTAGCAATAGCCTGATAAAAAATGCGTATGCGCAAAAAGGAAAAGAAACAAATTGGACAAGCTCTTTGAGAGAATCAAGTTCTTCAGTTGCTAGAGGATTATGGAAAATAGTAAAAGAGACGCCTATAGAAATAGCTCTCTTAGCATCTTTAGGTTTAAGTGGAGGGTTGTTCTATGGAATAAAGCATGAATCTCAAAGAGAAAGAAAGATCCCACTTGCATTTAGTGAGTATAGTCAAATAGTTAAGGATTCAGAAAAAAAAGATAAATCTATGGGAGCAATTACTAGTTTTTATGCTTTAGATAATGATTCAAGAATGAAGATATTTGAAGCTTGGAATAATTCATGGAAAGTCACTGGAGGAAACCAGAAACGAGAATTTGCCAAAGAGCTTAAGAGAATAACTGATCCTGAAATAAAGGAGTTTCATTACAACTTAGCTGATTTGTTAAGCATGATGCCAAGAGCGAGCGATGATGCTCTGTCCAAACTCCAACCATTTAGATTAGTTTTGTCAGGAACACAAGACTTAAACTCTCATCTAGAAGATGCTTGGGACGATTCACATAACGATCATTATCATACCGAATTTTATACAGATACCGAGACATATAGAGATTCTCAAGGAAATACTCGTACTCGCACAGTAACCAGAACGCGTCAAGTTTATGATTACACAACACACTCTTACACATTTAATTATGAACGAGGAAGAATGGCTGGAAATGTTTTAGGCGAAATGAGTAAAAAAATTCCCCATATTGAATGGCCAGAAATATTAACAATGGCATCGAGAGTTAATACCCAGAATGTGCAAGCAATTAAAGACAGCAGAGAGCAGAAAGAGAAAGAAAAGGAGTTTTCTAAGAGCGAGATGAGAGAAATTGCAATGACTTGGAATTCTTCTTCTGTTTACAATGCTAATCAATCAACAATAGTAAATTCATATAATTTTATTTCAGGTCAATCTCTAGGCTATTTGGATTCGCTTAGAACCGCACACAGCGATTCTTATACTACTTTTAACAGATCTGATTCTGGACCAGCTGAATTTCAGATTAATGAGAGAATATTGGGCTACGGAAGAAAATTAGAAAGTGGTTTGGCAGAAGTTCTTAATGGAGTGTACGGAAGCAGAGAAGATTCTTTAAAACTTCAGAAGTTGATTCCAGAATATATCGATGCATCATTGTATTCTGGATTAGAAGATGAAAGTAAAAAAGGAACTAATCCAAGAAAATTACAGAACGAGATTATGCAGATTGCACGTGAAGGCTATCAGCGTAATTTTCCAAAAGGGTTAGATGTTGAGGGAGCAAGAGCATGGTACGTTGCTTTGATGACTTTTGGAGGTTTATTTGTTGGAGGCATAGCTGGCTTAGGTTTGGATAAAGGTATAAATGTGCTTACAGAAAGGAAATTTTGATAGAAATTTCAGTAATTATATAAAGAGATGAGATTTTAATGACTAAATGAAATCAGCAAAATTGTTCACAGAGAGATGTTATTCTTTGCTGAAAAAAGTGCCGAGTGGAAGGGTAACAACTTATAAAGCAATTGCAATTGCTTTGGGAACAAGAGCATATAGAGCTGTTGGCAATGCAATGAATAAAAATCCGCACTCGCCAGAAGTTCCTTGCCACAGAGTTGTAAAAAGCAACGGAGAAGTTGGAGGATTTGCTCTAGGTGCAGAGAAAAAAATTCAAATGTTAAAGAAAGAAGGAATAAAAATTAGAGAAAATAAAATTATTAATTTTGCTGGAAGTTTATATAAATTTTGCTGTATATTTTTTGTTAAGGGCTAATTAAAAATAATGAGTCTATGTGTTAATTGGCATAAACAATAGGCAAAGGTTTTCTATCAACTATCTTCCTAATCGAATAAGTTGATTTTGGATCTTGAGCTCGTTTATGTTCAGCAGATTTTAAGGCTTCTTTTTCTAAATCGCCAACAACTTCTTTAACATCTGTTCTGAAAACATCTATCAAATCACCATTTTTGTATAGTCCAAATTCATATTTTGCAGTTCTTTTTTGTGCACTTAGAACTAGATTTGCCCCCCATCCAATTTCACTATTATCTTGTTTTACCATATTGTAGTTACTATAAAGAGGTATATAAACTTATCTATTTAAGTGGTATTTGCTATTATTTTATCTAGAAGATTATCTATCATTAGGCCGCCAGAAGGAGTTAATATAGATTCAGGATGAAACTGTACTCCTTCAACAAAATATTCTCTATGTCTTACAGCCATATTAAGACTTTGATAATTTGCTGTTTCTATTAAAGATTCAGGTAATCTAGTAGCGATTAAAGAATGATATCTCCCAACTCTTAATGGATTTTCCAATCCCTTGAATATAGATCTCCCATCATGAGCTATTGGACAAGATTTACCATGAATTGCCTCTGGTGCTCTGTCTACAACACCACCAAATGCTTCTACAATTGCTTGATGTCCTAAACAAACTCCAAAAATAGGCGTTCTTCCCGAATATTCATTAATTATTTTAATAGAATTTCCTGCTTCCCCTGGCGATGAAGGACCCGGAGATATCACTATAAGATTAGGTTTTCTACTACTAACTAATTCTTCGATTTTATTCATAGACGTGTTATTTCTATAAACCTCAACTCTGCAATCTTTTTTCTCGAACTCGTCTACCAAATTATAAGTAAAAGAGTCAAAATTATCGATAAATAAAATATCAATCATAAGTTATTCTCCCTGCGCTTTTTATGGCTTCAATACATGCTGTTGCTTTTCTCTCTGTTTCTTCATATTCTTTCTCAGGTATTGAATCTTTAACTATTCCTGCGCCAGCTCGGATATATGCCCTATCTTCTTTAATCCTAATTGAACGAATAATTATTGCGCTATCAAAATCTTTGCTTGGAGTCATATAAAATACTGCGCCCCCATAAAAACCTCTTCTATTTTCCTCATAAAGACGCAATAATTTCATAGCTTCTAATTTTGGAGCTCCAGTTAATGTACCCATATTCATTGATGCTAAATAAGCATGTAATGGATCGTATTCTTTTTTTAAAACTCCAGTTACCTTAGAGACTAAATGTTGCACATACGAATACTTCTCAATAGTAAAGGGGTCTTCAACATGCCTGGTTCCTCGTTCAGAAATACGAGCTATATCATTTCTAGCAAGATCTATCAGCATAGTGTGTTCTGCAAGCTCTTTTGGGTCCAGTTTAAGTTCAGATTCATACCTTCCATCTAAATCAGAGTTAATTACTCCATTTATCAATCCTCGCGGTTTAGTTCCTGCAATCGGTCTAATCTCAACAATTCTCCTTCCGTTTTCTTCTTTTATGCCAATACATCTCTCTGGACTGGATCCAATCAATAATCCTATCTCATTATTGATGAAGAACATATATGGTGATGGATTTGATTTTTTCAATTCTCTATAAATGTCAAGTGGTTCAGAATTGTAATCCATAATTATGTTTCTTGAAAGTACTGCTTGAAAGATATCTCCTTTTCCGATATGTTCTTTTAACTTCTCAGTCGTTTCAATAAAAGACTCTTTAGAAGTATCTGACTTTATATGCCCCCTTTTTGGTAAATATTTTCTAGGCATTGGCAATGGTGCGTCCAATACACCTTCGAATTCGGCAATCTTTTCTAAACA
Source organism: Nanobdellota archaeon (assembly GCA_038045285.1). Lineage (GTDB taxonomy): Archaea > Nanobdellota > Nanobdellia > Pacearchaeales > GW2011-AR1 > VGKP01. Next base: position 6,984 of record JBBSYK010000095.1, read on the forward strand.
TTTTTTAAAAGTAATATCACTATTTTCATCAGTAATAAGTGCGTTGGCGATAAAGTTTAATGATTTTGTACCGTGATCATATACAAATACATTATCGGCAAAGAACATTTCATAATCTGGATCATTAGTTAAATCCCTCCTGTTTCTTGGTAAATCTTCGAACTGATCTATAAAATCATAGGAAAAAATGCCGAATAATCCTCCATAGTGATTTACAGGTTTCAGTGTTGGAGAAAAGGCGAATCCTACAGATCTGATTATGTCCATATGTGTTTTTAACTTTAATCTTTCTGCTTCAGATACAACTTTTCTCTGAGGTCTTAATATTCCATTAATTTCTTGCTCACTTACATTTACTTCATCGCAAAAATTCAGTTTTCCTTTTATATATTGTAAAAATCTGACACCAGTTTCATTCAATGCTTTAATACTGAATGTTTCGGCTCTGCCCGTTAATTTCAAGCAAGGATCAGATGTTCCTACGCTTTGCTCGCCATACTTAGGAATAACTTCAGCGGATTCAAGTAAAATTGAATTTTTCTTTCTTCCATAATCTGATAATTTTGCGAAATAATCCAGTGGTGAAATTTCAATTTTTCTACTTTTATAAACTGGTACTACTGTTCCAATCTTAGATTGCCGAACAATTTCTTCAAGTTGTGTTATGTTTGTCATGTGGATTAGTTTTATTATAATATTGATCTTATCGGGGTTTTTAATATGAAATCATCAATCCTTTTTTTAGCTTCTATTAATCTGGATTGATGTTCAGACAAATAATTTGTTACCTGTTTTATTCCTTCCTTCTTGCAATTTCCACAAAGAAGTTCGCCAGATGAACATCTTTCTCCAACATTATTATCTGATTCAAAATGATATGTTTTTAGCGACCATATAGGGCATATTTCATATATTCCACCATTTTTTCTTTGAAAATCTGCTGAAACTGAACCTCCGGTATATGCTGTTCTTATTCTTTTTTCTGCAGATGTAAGATCTTCATTTAGGAATATTGATGAATCTTTTCTACTTGCTGACATTTTTCCTTTTCCATCTAGCCCCCATAGAAATTTAGTAATCAATTCTGCAGGAGGAATAAATCCTTTCTTTATAGCGATGT
>JBBSYK010000096.1:0-14941 GCA_038045285.1 Nanobdellota archaeon
TATATAAGCCTTATGGAGTAATTTTATAGTTTTAACACTCATGCGGAGATACTGTATAAACACAAAAATTTAACAATTCCACCGACGTTTAACAAAGACTAAGTAATTTTTGGGTTATCCCAATCCAAAAATTTTTTATTTTTTAACTAAAGAAAATAATCTCTCTATTCTTTCAGTTTTATCGTTTTTTCTCTCTTTAACAATTCCCAAATTATACATAGTTTCCAATGCTTTTTCAATAGTTCGCCATTGAGAGCCAGTTTTAAGAGAAATCTGTCTTATTGACAGCTCTTTTTCTTTCTCTAAAAGCTTCTTTATTTGTTCAATAATTTGTGTTATTGGCTTTCTTGTCATATCTGCATAATAGAACAGAGTAGATTTTTATAGAACGATTGCACAATTGTGCATAGATATAAAAAGGTAAAATTGTTGTTATTTTTAGTAGAAAATGGAAGCCAAAAATACAAATAAATCAAAAGAAAATAAATTTAAAAAACTAATATTGAGTTGGTGGTTTTGGTTGCTTATTTTCTTTGTTTCTTTTGTATTCTTAGATGTTAGTAATGAGGGAAGTACTTTGGAAACGCTTATACTTTATTTTATAAGCTTTTCACTTTTAGTTGCAATAATTCTGATAGGAGTTTCAATAATTAAACGCATTCAAAACTCATCAATAGGAGATTATTGGAAAATCTCTTGGACAATTATAGGGATTGTGTTAATAATCGCATTTACCTTCTTTTATTTCAAAGACAATTTATTATATAGTTTTGATGGTCGGATAGGTGATTTGAATAATGCAGAAGAAATCAAGATGCAAATAAACCTCTTGGAGGAAAATAATTATGAAGTTATATATTTCGATCATGTACTTGAAAATTCGAGTCTTGAAGGCGGTTCTATAACAATGAAGTCATTTGGGAATAGAGAAAATCAAGTATGGAAGGGTTTATTTGCCCTAAATAGAGTTTACCCGAATGCTTTAACATATCATATAACCCTTATTGAACCGACAAAAGAGTGTTCTTATTTAATAGATGGGTCAGAATATAGAAATGTTACAAATTCATATAATTACGTAAAATCTAAAATAAGAGAAGGAACCAAGTATTGTTCTTAGATAAATATTTAAGTTTCAAAATTCTTGTTCTGGAATGAATGAAGAAACAAAAAGGATTAAGAATAATATGGAAAATTATCTGCATTACACTAAATTAAGTCAGCGAAAAAGAAATCTTGAAGTTTATTCTGTAATTATTGTTATAACGTTAATTATTCTAGTTGCAATCTTATCTATCTCATTATTAAAATTTGTAAAAATGACATCGTATTTTACTGAAGTCAGTATTAATACAAATGTTGCCAAAGGAGAATTTGATGCAAACATAAAAGCTGATGATTTATCGCCGATAGAGAAACTTATTATCTTAATTCCAGTAGGTTTGTTAATTCTTGCGATTGCATTTCTGATTATTGCTATAGCAATGTTACTTCTAAGAAAGAGAAGAAAAAAGAGGTAACATTTTTATGTGGATTTCCAAAATGAGCAGTATTGATATTCTCTCGGTGAAGGGATTTTTAATTTGGATACTAGAAAGTGAAGCTCCCCGTGCCAAGAGCACGGGGCATCTTACGTGACGAAATCGAACAGCTTAAGCTGTTCTCCTTTTCTTCCTTGTTTTTTAATATAGTCTCGAATTATCTCTGCATTAACTCCTTCCCCAACAGTTCCGACATAACATCCGTCGCTCCAGAATTCTCTGCCCCATAGTTCGTCCTTAATCTCAGGATAAGTCTTAAACATTCTCATTGCTGTAACACTTTTCACAATTCTGAAAAGCTGTGATGAAGAATATTTTGGTAAAGATTTCAGCATAAAATGAACATGATCTTCATCAAAGCCAATTGTTTCAAATTTTATATAGAATCTATCTTCTATATCCTTGCAAACTTGTTTAACAGTTGTAACATATCTCTCTTCTAAAAACAAGTCCTTTCTATATTTTATACAAAAAACAGCATGATATGGACAATTCTGTTGATTGTATTGCTTATTTTTAAGAATTGTCCATTAGAGAATTCTGGGCTATTAGTAACATAATTACCAGAATTCTCTATATTTTATCCTAAAGACTTTATGCGAGGACCTTACAAGTTCAACCATCTATCTTAAAAGCAGAGATGGTTTATAGCTTTTCTTTTAGACCCCGCAGCAAGCTGTGGCGGTATTACGATGCAAATCAATCAGTAAAGTTGTTACTTCCAAAAATAAAAAATCACCATAATCTTTATATCTCCTATTAAATCTTAATCAACATGAAATGGAAAATACTGCCTATTAAAGAAATTCCAGAAGAAGTAAGCCAATTTATTAACTATATTAAAGGAGCTGTTGAATATGCAAAAAAGAAAAGATTAAAATTAGATGATTTGTATGAAAATCCTGACGATAGTGAAGATGGCAAAATACAAGAAGTAATAAGAATATCCACTCGTTCTTTGACAAGTAAATTTTCTGCTGTGGAACATTTTAACGCGTCTAATATCAAACAAAGTGATCTTGAGAATGCTCTTAAAACTGTAAATGAAGCGCGCCTATTATTTGGTAATCATCCATTCAATAATGTTCTTTATGGAAGAATTGTATATATCGCAACAGAAGCAAGTAAAGCAGGTCTCCGTGTTCCAGATAAATATGCCTCATGTGTAGGAGAACAACTTCCCTCTTGGCAAGATCCTCATCTAAATTATTCTACGCCTTCTGATTTAAAAAGTAAAAAAGATAGAGAGAAAGATCTGCCTTCTGAATGGAGAAGATGAATTCTTAACTACTCTCAAATTCTTTTCTCTTTCCTTCATAAACGGCATTAAGATAAACTGCTCTTTTAAATTCTTTTTTAGCTTCTTCGATATTTCCAGACTGCTTTAAAACTTGCGCTAAATTAAAGTAGAAATCGGCATTTTTCTCATTCATAGATATCGCTTTCTTAAAACATTCTATTGCTTTATCAAAATTCTTTTCATAAACCTCGACTATGCCTAAATGACTCCAAGCTGTTTCATTTTCCTTCAATTTAATAGAATGTAATAAAAACGGCTTAGCTTCACTAACTTTCCCAATTTTCATCATAATTATAGCTACCTCTAGATAAGATAAATTAAAATTAGGGTTTAACTCTATTGATTTTAATAGATGTTCTGAAGCTTCTTTTACCTCCCCAATAGAATGCAGTTGAATGGCAATCTGATATTCTTGATAAAAATCATTTCTTATATTTTTCTTTTCAATGTCAACATAACGTCTGTTTCTATCTGCTCCCCTATCAAGTAACCCATAGTGGTGTATTGCTATATCACTATTTCCAATAAGACCTATTCCTATTTTTTCAATTGATTGAATAACTGATTCATGAACTGCTCCAGTAAATCTTGCGCGTGAATCATTCTTAAACAACCTCAGCATTTTTCTTGGTACATATCCTTCAAAATCCTTGCTCTCTTCATACTTATCGTCCTTACAAGATACCAATCCAACATGCCCAATTCCCTTGACATAATTTCTCTGAATAAGAAAGTATCCTAAATACTTTTCATCCTTTGCCAATTTCTTTATTTTATCAAAATCTTGAGAAGAAATAGTTTCATCTTGATCTAAAAGCAATATCCAATCTTTAGTTGCCTTGCTTTTTAAGAAATTTTTTGCATTACTAAAATTATCATCCCATTTATAATCATAAACCTTAGCTCCAAGCTCTCTGACAATTTCCTTAGTTCTATCGCTAGATCCAGTATCGACTACAATTACCTCGCCAGAAATTCCCTTCGCGCTATTTATGCATTGCGCGATCATCTTTTCAGAGTTCTTTGTCAATATGCACAGAGATATCATCTCTATTATATAAAAGAGAAGTTTATATTTACTTCTGTTATTAACTATTATTTAAGAATTGATTTCATCTTTTACCATTCAACCAGCTTTTTTATCTCAGATTCTCTTATTTTATAGTCTTTACAGAATCAACAAATCCCACAATCTCCTCAAAACTCTTCTTTTGCATAAGATCAGCTCGCATTTTTGCAGCATCTTTTACATTCCTCAAAAAATGTGCGCCAACAAATTTTATGCGGGGAATATCAATAACACTATATTTTTTGGCAAGAGCAAGATATTCATTAAACATCCCAATATTAGCAGAAAAATCAAAATCTCTCTCCTTTCCAGTTTTTAAATAATATAAAATACGGTTAAATATCAGAGAATCACCTATCGCTGCTCTTGCTATCATTGCTCCATCCGCTATATCTAACATCTCAGCTGCCTGCCTTCCATTTGAAATATCTCCATTGCCAATTACAGGAATTCCAATACTTTTCTTTATCCTTGAAATCCAAGACCAATCAGCAGGAACTTTGTAAGAATCGTGTGCAAGTCTAGCATGAATCGTTAAAGCATCAGCGCCGGCTTTTTCAATAATCTTTGAAATTTTAATAACGTTATTATTCTTGAGGCCCAGCCGGATTTTTGCAGTGGTCACAAAACCGGCATTTTTTAATATTTTAATGTAAGAAGCAATCTTCTCCGGCTTTTTCAACAAAAAGCTTCCAGATTCATTATCTAATGTTCTTATTGAAGGACATCCGCAATTAATATCGATCAAATCAAAATTTCCTGCCTTCAATGCAGGAATAACTTCTTTAAACTCATTAACTCTTGGTCCAGTTATCTGAATTCCAACAGGTCTATCATCATTGCAAGTTTTCATCAGTCTTTTTGTCTTTTCATTCTCATGTAATATTGCTCCTATATTTAACATCTCAACATACGCAAGAGCAGCTCCTGCTTTCCTGCAAATAAGACGATATGGAAGATCAGAAACATCCACCATCGGAGCAAGCAATAAAGGATTCTTCAGTCTAATGTTCCCAATTTTAAATGATCTCATGTCTAAATAGTGAAATAGAGTTTTATAATATTTTCCTAATAGCCTAAAATGTCAAGAACTCTCTGACTAAAGGGCGTGTTCGGGTTCTTGAGCACCATCAAGATTTGATTTGCTTGCCCTCGAACTGAAGTAGGGGGATTGCGCAAATACAAATCTTAAGGTTTCAATCATCAACAGAATATGCACTGGGCTTTTTTTGTACATCTTTCTTATTAAAAGACATCTCATCATGCGCTTTTTTTATTCTTGCAAAATCAACATTTGCTTTTTGAGCAAAATCTAATCCTTGATAAATAAAACCCGTATACGCTTGATATACATTTGCTCCATGTAAATACGATGCAAACATATCTTTTCCAGAAGCAATACCTCCAACACCAATAATTGGTTTTTTTGTTATTTGTCTAGTTGAATAAATCAAATTAAGAGCCAGTTCTCTAATTGATTGCCCGCTTAAACCTCCTTTTCCATACTTTGGATGATTTATCCCCCTTGTATTCCCGCAAACATAACCATCAACTCTATTATCCGCTACTTTAATGATTGCTTCCAATTGATTTATTTCTAATGTCGGAGACATTTTAATAAGCAGAGGCTTTCCTTTTCCTCTTGATAGTACGGCTGATAAAAGCTCATCTAAACTCCTTGGATCCTCAAAGGTTTTCCCTTCTTTAGTGTTAGGACAACTAATGTTCAAAACAGTATAAATACCAAAATACTTCAAAAGATCGTATGAAGAAACCATATCTTCTATTGCTTTGTCTCCTATGATTTCAGGATTATGTGTTTTCGCAATGTTTATTCCAAAATACGGATGAGAAACTTTTTTTAGTCTATTAAAAACTATTTCAGCAGGATCTCCATTTAATCCCATTCTATTAAGCAAACTTTTCTCATCTCTCAATCGAAATAATCTAGGTTCAGAATTCCCTCTTCCTCCTAAATATGTAATACTTCCAAGTTCAATAAATCCAAATCCATAATCAATTATTTCATCTGCAACTTCAACATTTTTATCAAATCCTGCCGCTATTCCCAAAGGATTATCCAACTCAACACCAAAAAGAGTAGTTTTCAACTCTTTTGTAGAATACCTTTCGGGCGCATTAATTTTATTTCTAATAGCCCATTTCCCAATGTTATGCGCTGTTTCAGGAGGCAATCTTAGCAATAAAGAATGAACTATTTTATCAATCATTTAATTTCCCAGCCTATTTTTCTCTCTATGGGTTTATACGGATTAAAAGGATAATCTTTTCTTCGGTCTTTAATTTCTCTCGCACTTTGCTCAATATCAATTCTAAATCTATTTCTGACAGCAGAAAATGTCACTTCCTCAATTCTTTTTTCTGTAAAATCATTATATCTCAAATATTCTATAAACATTGGCCACCAAGGCAAACCAGGAATTCCAGACATAAAAGGCTCTTTTGTTTTTTCATCTAAACTATGCGGGGCATGATCAGTTTCTATCCAGTCTATTTTACCAATTCTTAAATATTCAAGCATTTTTGAAGGGTAATCCGAGTTTCTCAGCGGAGGATTCATTTTCCACAAAACTCCATTTTTATTAAACATCTTGCTCATATCATAAATAAAATGATGCGGACAAACACCACAAGAAATGTTCATTTCTTCTCTTCTAACTGCTTCATCAACCAAATCAACTGCTAAAGGAGAAGAAATATGTGCGATATGTAGCTTACCTCTGAATTTTGTATATTTAGCCAAAGCTATCTGGTCCTTGACTGACTCAATTTCTGCTTTTTCTGGGCGCGCAAGACAATGGCTTATTGGAATTCTTGGGTCCCAAAGCTTCGTTATTAATTCAGATTCTTTTTCAGCGTGAACTGTCATCACACCATCATATCCTGCTCTAGCAAGAGTTCCATAAACGATAAATTGATCCTCAAATCTTATTACGCCTAACCCTCCAACAGAATGCGCTGCAAACAATTTAAAACCAACAACTCTTGGAAAATATTTTCTGTATATTTCCACTGCTTTCTTTATCTGCTCAGGATCTGCTGTCAAGCCCATATAAGAGCCATAAAACACTTCAGGGACATCTGCATCATCAGCTAATTTAATTCTTCTTAAAAGAGTTTCCTCATCTATAACAGGAGGCTCTGTGTTAGTCATATCAAAAACAGCGTCAACTCCAACATCTCTTGCAACTTCCAAACCATGCTTTATCGTTTCTTTATGTCTCTGCCTCTCAAAATCTCTAAAATGTACATGGCAATCAATAAACATATTAGCCTTAATTTTCATTCATTTAAATATCTAATTAACTACTTTAATAAGATGAAAAGCAGATATGTCTAAGTCAAATAGTTTATATATAACCTCTGCTTTAATTTAATATGGAAAAAGACATAGATAGAATTACAAAAAGTCCTGACACAGACATAGTAATAAGAATAGATGATTATGGAGGCAGAAGAGGTCTGACAATTAGAGAGTTCGTTAAATCTGAACGTTATACTGGCTTCACAAAATCTGGTCTAAGAATTCCCGCTGATAAATTCAAACTTTTCAAAGAAGCTATTAATTCAATTGATGAGAAAGATCTTGAAGAACAATCTCCGCAATCTTCAGAATCACCTGCTTCATCAACACAAACCAAAATAACCGCTGAGACAGAAGAAAAATAAATATAGATGCCTAAAAGTTCAGATAGTTTTATTAAAATCTACAAAAAAAGATGTTCCAACAGGAACTATAATAAAAATACCCTTTTCTTTCATTTAAAATTATAATAAACATCAAGCTTTAAAAACACTATTTATCTAAGCCTATTATGCAAACAGGGAGAAAAACTCATGGAAACAAAAACATCTATTCGTCAGCCAATCGTAACTGTCTGCGGCCATGTCGATCATGGAAAAACATCAATACTGGACGCATTTAGAGGGAGCTATCAACAAGCAGAAGAGGCCGGCGGCATCACTCAAAAAATCTCATTCACTTTATATCCAGCAGATACAATTTATAAAGTCTGTCCATTGATTGAAAAGACTAAAGTAAAATTAGAAATTCCAGGATTCTTATTTATAGATACTCCAGGCCATGCGGCATTCACACATCTCCGTAAAAGAGGAGGTTCACTCGCTGATTTAGCTATTCTAGTTATTAGTATTAAAGAAGGAATAAAACCTCAGACATCTGAAGTATTGCAGATCTTAAAAACATGCAAAACTCCTTTTGTTATAGCATTAAACAAAATAGATTCTATTTCTGGTTGGACATATCATTCTGATCTTAGTTTAAAGAACTCAATAGACCAACAGCCAGTACATTCAAAAGAAGAATTCAATGAAGAATTAATAAAATTTCAGGGTACATTAAAAGATCAGGGTTTTGATTCAGATCTTTACTATGATGTTGCAGATTTTACAAAAAAAATCGCTCTTGTACCTTGTTCTGCTAAAACAGGTGAAGGAATTTCAGAACTTTTATACATTCTATGCGGTCTATGCCAGCGTTTTCTTAAAACAAAACTTGCAATTTCTGAAGCATCAAAAGGAGTTATCCTCGAAATAAAAAAAGAAAAAAATTCTGAGTGGGCAGAGTCAATTTTATATGACGGATCTTTGGATGTAGGAGATGAATTAGTTGTAGCCAGCCTTTCAGATCCTATTTTAACAAAAGTAAGAGCAATTCAGGAAATACTTCCTCTTTCAAATAAATATAAACCAACAAAAAAAGTAATAGCGGCATCAGGTGTTAAAATTCAATTAACAAACAAAGAAGGTATACTTCCAGGAATGCCATTTCAGGAAGTTAAAGAAAATATGGAAAAAATAAAGGCAAGTTTTAAAGAAGACATTTCCAATTCAGTTAAAACCGATAAAGATGGAATAATAGTCAAAGCAGATTCTCTCGGCAGCCTAGAAGCCCTTTTAACCTTATTAAAAGAAGAAAAAATATCAATTCTTAAAGCAGGAATTGGACCCATTAGTAAAACAGATATAGTCTCTGCAAAAGCAAATTTAGAAATTGATCCTCTCAATTCTGTAATTCTTGGATTCAACACTGAAATTGAAGAAGATCTAGATCCTGGAAAAGTTAAAATTATTACCAATGATGTTATATATAAAATAATTGAAGATCTATCCATTTGGCGCAGGCAAAAACAAGAAAAATTAGAAAAAGAACGTTTGTTCGGTTTAGCAGCAATTTGTAAATTAGAAATACTGCCTAAATATGTTTTTAGAAATTCTAATCCAGCAATATTTGGTGTAAAAATTCTAGCAGGAAAAGTAAAAACTGGAATTCCTATAATTGATGAAAACGGAGAAGATGTAGCAAGAATTAAATCCTTGCAGTTGGATAAATCAACCGTTGATCAAGCTTCAGAAGGCCAAGAATTAGCAGTCGCTCTTCCAGGAATTGCATTTGATCGCAGATTAAAAGATATAAAATACCTTTATACAAATATTTCTGATGCTCAATTCAAAGAATTCAAAAAGAACAAAGATCTTCTCTCTGCTAGCGAGCTTAAAATCCTGCAAGAAATAGAAGATATAAAAACTAAAAAGAAAACTAGCTAATCTTCTTTCAATTTCTTCCTATATTTACAAAGTTTAAATCTTACGCTCTTTTCATTTCTAATCTTTTTTTTATTGTGATAAAGCATATTCAACCTTTTCGCAATAAGAAAATTATCAACTCTAAAGTAAGTCCCATATCTTTTTTTACTCTGATATTCTTTAAGCAGTGAACATCTATAAGCTTCTATCAATTCATCATCATTCCAAGGAATTAAACCGTGGCTAATTGCAGAATTAATTCCTCCTTTTGACGATTTCATTTTTCTTTCTTCTTTTGTTTGAGAATGAATTCCTTTCATTCCTTCAACCATTATTTCAAGCCTCTTTTTCCTAGATTCAATAATAATTCCATTTAACTCATTTTTGTCAGAAATCAAACCATCATACCTAGAGATAATATGTTTTCCAACTTTTTCATTTCCGTGATAGCCCCTTATAGCATAAGTTACAGAAGGATTTGCAATAGAAACACTTATTGAATACTTCTCGCATATACCATACTTCTCTAATATCTCCAGTCTACTCATCAAATTCCTATAATCATCCGCAATTTGAGGCAAATCGCTTTGTAAACGAAAGCCTATTTTTATACTTAGCTTGATAGCTGCAGCCATTTTAGGACTTATATCTTTATACTTTAAACTTCCATTCATGAAGATTTAATTTACGAAACCTTTATAAAACTTCATTTCATACATGTTCTATGGTATTATTACTATGGATATTTATAGCGATCATAGCAATTATAGTAATTGCTTTCATTGTTTATTACAATAGATTTACAATATTAGAAAATAGAATCGATAATTCTCTATCTCAAATTGATGTTCAATTAAAGAAAAGAGCAGATCTTGTTCCCAACTTAATGAATTCAGTTAAAGGATATATGAAACATGAAAAAAGCATAATGAAAGACGTCACAGATTCCAGAAAAGCCCTTCTCTCTGCAACAACAATACAAGAAAAAGCCAAAGCAGGAGCCGAACTTCAAACAGCTCTAAAATCCATCTTTGCGTTAGCAGAAAACTATCCTAATCTTAAAGCCAATGAAAATTTCTTACAACTGCAGCAGGAATTATCAGCAATTGAAGAAAAAGTAGCTTATTCAAGACAATATTATAATGACTCAATCCTTTCTTTCAATAATTCAGTAGAAACCTTCCCTGGTGTATTCTTTGCTAAGCTTTATGGAAAGAAAGAAAGAGAAATGCTTTCAATTCCACCTGAAGAAAGAGCTGTTCCAAAAGTTGAATTTTAGAATGAAATTCTCGCTATTTTAGAAAGAATAAGATAATCAACTTGATATTATCGCTTCCAAGTTTCTTACCAAGTAGCTCATTTCTTCAATAAATGGTTTTACGCTCAGTTTTGTTCCGCCCTCAACCTTGCCGTCAGCGTAAATACTGCCAATTTTTGTGTTATTGTTAGATATCTTGAAAAGGATGTTTTCCGCCAATACAATAAGTGCATAAAGACTCTCTGTTAAAACCGACATTTTCAAATGCTTTCAACATTCCATCAACCGAAAGGTAAAAAATCTGAGCTCCTATCTCATTGCTTATTTCCTCTAAACTTCCTTTTCTTATAATAAAATCATCATTGGGAGGCATATCAACTCCAAACAAGCATCCTCTAGGAATTCCGTCAGACCCTATTACACCAATTGAAGGAGTATAATTAGCTAGATAAACTTTATTTATCCTTCCTCTCTCCTTAAGCAAATTAATCGCACGCAAAGCATTATTGCCTCTTATAGTGCTATCATCAACAACTATCAAATTTTTTCCTTCTATGATCTGCTCTATTCCAGGAAGCAGATGTAAATTATTATTGATAGAATAAGCTCTTTCATCTTTTGTTGATCCTAAAAAAGATCTTTCTCTCCTCATCTTATAAAAAACTTCAATAAATTCTATACCTATTTTAGATGCATAGCTCCTAGCAGCTGTTTCTGGACATCTCGGCAAATATGTCACAAAATTAACATCGGAGGGATTAAATTCTTCAGCAAGCATCTCTCCTAAAGATACTCTTACACTTCTTACACTTTCATTGTCTAAAATTGAATCAACATGAGCAATATAGTTCCACTCAAAAAAACAATGCTTTTTTTGAGGCTCTAAAATCTTCTCTTTTTTGTACGAACCATCATTATTTAAATAATAAATAGATCCTGGAGTAAGATCTTCAACAAATTTTCCTTCAACACTATCTTTTATTGCAATATCTTCTGAGGCTGCACAATATTTTCCGCCCTTAAAACCTAAAGCACCAGGCCTTATCCCAAATCTATCTCTTAGAACAATAATGTCTTTCTTGTTTCTATCTGCTATAGCTAAAGTATAAGCTAATGGAACTTTCTTAATTAATTCCTTCTCGCCTTTTTCCTTATAATAATAAAGAACAGCCTCGCTATCACAGCTAGTTTTCATTTTACCAAGATCAACATCATTTAAGAGTTCAATGTCAACCTGTCCATTGTGAACTATAACTGCTTCACAATTTCTAACAATAACATGACTTCCTCTATAATCTTGAATTCCCCCTATAACATGCGGGTGGGCATCTTCCAAAATCTTATCTTTCCTTCCTTGTGTTGCATACCTTACATGACCTAAAAAAGTATGGTAATTATGCCCGGGCAATATTTTGTGTAAATCAATAACATCAAAAGTGCTGACTGATCCAGACCACTTTAGAACATCTATACTCTCTTCCCCAACAGCAGCAACACCTGCTGCTTCTCTTCCTCTGTGCTGTAAAGATTTTTCCAGAAAATTATATGCATCATCTAATGTATGTGTAATACAAAACCCGCAATTGTGTCTCACATCTCCCATGAAAAGTGTATCAAAATTTAACTTAAAAACATTATTGCGTTTAGAGTCAACTTTAAATATACTTTATTCTAAATAGTATCATGTCAGAGCGGTTATCATTCGAAGATCAAATATCGAAGAATAAGATAAAATCAGTTTTCTTAATAGGAATTATATTTATCTTTTTTCTTATTTTAGGATTCATAATTTCTAAAATTCTGTATCCAGGTTATTTCTTTGCTGTTATGATTTTTTCAATCATAATTTCTCTTATTTATATTATTGCCAGCTATTACAACTCTGACAAAATTGCCCTTGTTTCTGTCAACGCACAACCTGCTTCAGCCGAAAAATATAGAATGCTGCACCATGCAGTTGAAAACATAGCCATTGCATCAGGCTTGCCAAAACCTCGCGTGTACATCATGGAATCAAGCCAAATTAACGCTTTTGCTTCAGGAAGAGACCCGCAACATGCCGTTATCTGCGTTACAACAGGTACCTTAGAAAAACTTAATAAACAAGAACTAGAAGGAGTTATTGCTCATGAAATGTCTCATATTGCTAATTTTGATATTCGTTTTATGACTCTTACTGCTGTTTTAGTCGGCATGATTTCAATAGCGGCAGAAATTTTCCTTCGAAGTTTATGGTTTTCTGGAAATAGTAAAGAAGGTGGAAGAGCTAATGCAATTTTAATAATCCTAGGCATTGTTTTCGCAATCTTAGCGCCAATTTTAGCCCAGCTTGTTTCCCTAGCTATATCAAGAAAAAGAGAATATACAGCAGACGCAACAGGTGTCAAGTTCACCCGCTATCCTCTGGGATTATCATCTGCTTTGAAAAAAATAAAAAACGAACACATATCAGATCTTGACAAAAAACACTATCCAAAAGCACTTGCACCATTATTTATCTCAAATCCATTCAGTGCAAAAAAGCTTTCTGAAATTCTATCCACACATCCTGATATTAATGAGAGAATTAGAAGATTAGAATCTATGTGAGCATTTAAATATCCTTTTAATAAACCAATCCAATGATAAAGAAACTCTTTTTCAGAAAAAGAACTCCTGAAAAGATAGAAGAAGAACTAAAAGTAAAAAGAGTTTACACTCAAAAAAGCCTTGTTGATAGAATATGGGATCTTGATCCTGATGCTGAAGCAATTGAATTAAGAACTCCACTGATTCCATCAAAATTTTTTTTTAAAGCAAAAAACGCTGCAGAAGCATCCAGAAAAAATTACAAGCATGGAGAATTAATCTGTGTTGATCAGCCAGAATCAAGACAGGAGGCCTATGATTATCCTTATACTCCACTAGACGCCAGAATGAAAGCAATTGATGACGCACTTCGAGATAAAAAGGAAGAAGAAATTAAATTTGTAGGGTTTACTTGGCAGCCAGTTCAAGGCACTGATAGAAGATGGAGAGTTGTTCCATTCGATGTTCCAATTGAAGGAGTAAAAATATATGATTATGCAATACATCATGCTGGCGGAATTGAAGTCCAGGAAAAATATACGGATGCAGGAGCAGTAAAAAGAGAGGGAGGACAGATATTATGTAAAGTTCCATCAAGAACAAAAAGAAAAAAAAGGTATGAAATTAATCTTGTCCACGTTCCCCTTCTTCCAGGAAAAGAAGCAAATGCAATTATTTGGAGCTTGCGAAGTCAATATGAAAGCGGCAAAGAACCAGAAAGAATAACTTATTTACATCATTTAAGATATGAAAATCCAAAAGGACCAAAAAGCTCAGATATATTTGTCTTTGGTCCGCACGAAGTAGCAGCTTATCTAGCAATAATTAGGAAATATTGGGATGGTTTAGCTAATACTGTTCCATTAACATCAAATCCATTTCCGTTACCTTCTAAAAAATATATAGAATATTCTGATAAAATAGATAATAATCTTGTCATCTACGACCCAACCCTTAAAAGCAAGAAAAAGTTAAGAAATACACATTTAGACGAGAAATGTATACTTCTTGCAAGAGCCATTAAAGTAAAAGGGCCATGGAAAACTATTTTTTGGGATCCATCGCGGGACGGCCCAATTAAAAATTATTGGAAATAAAATTCATTAAACTTTTCTATTCAAAATCAAATCGTTATTAAATTATTGCAATCTAAATAATATCCATAATGTCCTATCTTATCTCCAATTTTATCTTTTAATTCGATAATTAAACACTCTTCTATGCTAAGTTCTTTAGCCTTCTTAATCATATGAGCATAAAGGCATCTCTCACAAAATTTATCACCGACAATCTTATTTCTTTCTTTAAATCTCTCAAACTCTTCTAATAATATAGATGAATATTTCCCAATATCGAAAAGAAATTCAGAAGCATGATATGTTAATTTTAACGCCATTTTTTTATTATCCAAGCATCCAGAAAGTTAACAGAAGATTACTTGTATTTAGAAATAAATAAACATGTAAGGTTAATGACTTTTAAGTCCAACATAGACCAATTATCTCTTCTCATAATGTTTCCCAACCTCTTACTTTGCATACTATTTACAAATCATTAGGGTTTATATATCTTGCGGTAATTTTAGCCTTGCGTACTAATTAATTTATTTTCTAATAAGAACATAAACTTTCTTTCCT
>JBBSYK010000097.1:0-2041 GCA_038045285.1 Nanobdellota archaeon
TTTAAAAAATGCGCTCAATATAAAGAAGACATCTCATTTTGGAACACTTGATCCAATGGTAAGCGGCGTGCTTCCTGTAGGGCTTAACAGGGCTTGCCGCCTCAATGAATACTTAATGCATAGAGATAAAACTTATGCGGGAATAATGCGGCTGCATATAGAAATAGAAAAAGAGAAACTTGAAAAAGTTATATCGGGTTTCTTGGGTAAAATAATGCAGATGCCTCCTAAACGCTCAAGAGTAAAAAGGGCATTGAGAGAAAGGGAAGTTAAAACATTTAGTATAATGGAAATTAATGAAAAAGATGTACTATTTGAGACAGAAGTTCAAGCCGGGACTTATATAAGAAAGCTAATTCATGATCTTGGTGAGATGATAGGCGGCGCACATATGCTGGAGTTGAGAAGGATCAATGCAGGAATATTTTCAGAAGATAAATTGTATACTCTATATCAATTTGAAAAGGCAGTTGAAGAATATAAAAATGGCTCTGATGATTTATTGCGAGAAATGCTTGTACCTGGAGAAATAGTTTCTCAACTTTTGCCTGTAATAACTATTCATAAACAAGTACTTAAAAAATGTCTTGCTGGAAGTCCAATATTTCATAATTTTTTACTGAATGAAGAAGAAATAAAAAATATAAAAAAAGATGATAAAATTTCGATATTTTGCGAAAGTAAATTTGTTGGATGCTATAAATTTATTAATTCATCTTCTGTAATTGCTGTTCCAGAGTTTGTTTTTAATTAAAGAAAGATTGTTTTTCTTTACATATCTCCAGATAGTTAAAATTATGAATCTGTTTATTAAATAAAGAGCAATTAAACCAAATAATAAAATGACGAGACCTTTTTCTACTCCTTTTAGGACATAAAGCACTTCTACAAATCCTTTTCCAGCCAGCCAGCCTGCAGATGTAATCGTTGTAACCCAAATCAAACCTGCAGGTATTACTGTTATTAAATACCTTTTAAATTTCTTCTCATTGTGACTTACGTAAATTACTACTGCATCTCTTACTCCATAAATAAATTTGGCAATGACTAGTGGCAGGAAATAACTTTTACCTCCACCAAATTTTTCAATATATTCAGCAATTTTGCTTCTTTTTTTAGATAATTTCAATTTTTTCTTTATGTAAAATGCTAATTTTGAGTTAGATATGAAATAAAAGACAATATCATGAGTTAATTCTCCTATTAATCCGAAAATAAAAATTGTCCAAAAACTTACTTTCCCTGCTCCAGACAACATTGCTAGGAGAATTAATGCATCTCCCAAAATTAATCCGGAAAGGAAAGCCAAAATAGGAATATATGCCTGCAAACTGGAAATTATCACCTCTTGTATTGCCATGTTTATTTTAGTTAATTTGGATTTTTAAATGTTCAGTCATTGAAGGCTTTGCGTGAGTTTCAATAACATCTATTAAAGTAAGATAATCTCCTGAAATTGTGTAATATAATTCATGCAGTTATCTGCACGAATCTTGCAGTATAGTTTATTTTTCTAACCTCTCCATAAACTCTCTTAAATGCAGAATGAAAACTTTCACAATAAGACCTTTGATGATATTCTTGTGACACCTCCATCCCCTAAAGGTTTTTTGCTTCGCAAAAAATCCGCCTACGGCGGAGGACGGCGTCCTTATTATGAATGGTGTAGCTTTTGATTTTTCACATAGGTAAGAGCTTTTTCAAAGTCATTACCGCACCCTTCACAAAAATATCCTTTCACTCCAAAAATGTCCTTTGGGATATCTCTTTCTTAAATTTGGGCAAATCCTAAATAAAAGATATGCTGACAAACCTTTTATTATTTGCATTAACATAGCTACAGACATTGTTCTTGGGCAATCAACAATAATGTGTACATATTCTTTCAGAACTTCAAGTATTATAATATCTATCTTATGTCTTTTACAGGCTTCTTGAATTGATATTCTGCAAAACGTCTCCTTTCTTTCTTTTTGCATCATATTGTATCGACAGGCTGTAAGAGAATGACTTATAGCGTTTAGCACCGAAAAGTTTATTT
>JBBSYK010000098.1:0-9263 GCA_038045285.1 Nanobdellota archaeon
AGTTAATTATTTCTACTATGGACAATTCTGTTGATTGTATTGCTTATTTTTAAGACATCGAGAATTTTAATTCTCGAAGCGTTCAAGAACTTTGTTCTTGACGATTGTCCATTAGAGAATTCTGGGCTATTAGTAACATAATTACCAGAATTATCTATAAACTATTTTTTATACTCTATTCCTACTTTGCTTTATCCTCGCAGCAAGCTGCGGTGGTATTATGGAGAATAAATAGATTTTTATAGTTAAATTAATTGGTTTGTATGAAAATGAAAAAAGAGAAAAAGAGAAAAATCAAATATTGGAATATTCCTATTTTATTAATATTAGGCTTCCTAATTCAATTTTTTATTATGGAATCTTATACCTTAAATATCTTTATTTCGATTATTACTGCTCTCGCTTTTATTTTCTTAGGATACTACTTTTGGAGTAAAAGTTTTTTTAACTTCTTCCTTTTCGCTTTAACTTCACTAAGTTTATTTATTTCATTAGAAATTAGTTTTAATATTGGTTTCTACTTAAATTTTTTACTATCTTTAATTTTTTCATTAATATTCTCATTTATTTGTCTAAAATGGAAGCATAATGAAAATTATCCTCTTCTTTTACTTTCTTCATTCATTATTATTTGGATCATTTTGGGATTTAATGTCCTTGATAGAACAGATTGGATATTAGAAAACTCAATAAATATTCCTTTTATTATTATTGCAGTCCTTATTTCTAAATGGTTTAGATTTTCTAAACTATCTTACAGCTTATTTTACCTTTTCATGTTTATGAATGTTATTGGAAGTCATTACACTTATTCTGAAGTGCCTTTTGGATTCTGGCTTGAAGGTTTCTTAGGTTTGACAAGAAATCATTACGATAGAATAATTCACTTTTGTTTTGGACTCCTTTTAGCATATCCTATGAGGGAGGTTTATGTCAGAATAGGAAATTATAAGGGCTTTTGGGCATTAACGGCGCCAATTATGATGGTAATAGGTCTTAGTGCAATATATGAACTTTTAGAATGGGGCATAGCTATTATTTTTGGAGGAGATTTAGGTATAGCATATTTAGGAAGTCAGGGCGATGTCTGGGATGCCCAGAAAGATATGTTTTTGGCTGGTATAGGCAGTGTTATAACTATGGGTATAACTTTTCTTGTTTTAATTTCCTACAAAAGAAAAACCCTTATTTCTGAAATTAAAGAAAGCTTAAAAGTTAAAAAACAAACTCCTCTTGGAGAAGTCGCTTTAGAAAAAATTCAAAAAAAATAAATTAGAAAGATTTTTATATACTGTCTTTCTAAAATAATTATGTCATCAGATAATAAAATAAGTATGCCTGGCGCATTTGGCGGACTTATGCGTTATGACGAAGAATATGAAAGCAAATTTATATTCACACCAATGCAAATAATGGGTTTTTTAATAGTAATAGTAGCCTTTGTTATTTTACTCAAAATATTTTGGCCAGTTTCTATTGTAGCTAGTGGTTAAATATTTACCTTATTCTCTTTTTCCGATTGTTGAACTCTCATCAATAAGAAATAGAATTAATTTATTTTGCAATACCTCTTATGATGCAATAATAATTCATTTCGCAAAACTTTCAGCTACAAGCAATGGAAAAACAATCGTTGCATCTGCAAAAACTTTTACGCCATCTGCATTAGGTAGAATCTTTCCCCAAGAAACAGCCTCATCAAGCATTGCTCCGGAATCACTTCCATCATATTCCTGGGCAGTATTAATATACACTGCATAATCTGCCCCATTTCTCAACATGTTTGCATTTAATATCGCATGTTTCACGACTCCAGCTCCTAAAACAATTATCCCGCTCTTTTTGAGACCAATAGTAGCATTATTTATCATTCCTATGTCTTGCACAATATCAATCGCAAAATCTTTTCTCTTAAAACTAAAAAAATATATATTATCTCCTAATGCTCCATCTGTCAACGCTGGACAATACACGGAAATTTTATTCTTCCAAGCCCAATAATAGATACTTTGTTCATTATTAATCTTTTCACCTAATTTCCATATCAAATCACATCCAGTTATAGATTTTTCAGTTTTTTTCTGCTTTTGATACAGCTCTTCTAAAATAGGCTGTACAAATCTTTCAAATTCAACATATCTATTATTTGCCGCATAAATATTCCCTATTCTATTAATCCCCTTTTTCCTTAATTCCTTTCCAGAAGCTCTGAAATCTCCCAAAACAAAATCCCCTAAACACTTAATAATATCCTCTTCAATTCCTCCAGCAGTTGTAGCGAGAAATTGCACTTTCTTATGCTCGACTAAAAACTTAATTATCTCTCTCAAACCAGAAGAAACCATGTTGCTTGTGTATCCTAAAAAAATAAAAGCCTTATCTTTAATCATTTTCCGTGTAACTTCAATCGCCTTCGACAAATGTGAGGCCTGAAATCCTGTGCTTTTATAGCTCTTAATTATCTCTTCATAATTAACACCTTCGTTAAAATCATATCCTCTAATCGCTATTCCATCTGTCTCTTCACTCTCTCTAAGGAGATTTCTCTTAACTATTTTTTCATTATCTTTGTTTTTTTCCATGATGCAAATCTTCTTTCGCAGTTCCGCCGAATCTTCTTACTCTCTCACTAAATGATCTTATCGCTTTTCTGAACTCTTCAGCGCCAAATTCAGGAAAGTAAACATCAGCAAAGTAAAGCTCTGAATAAGCTGCCTGAAAAGGCATAGCGCCGCTGGTCCTTTGTTCTCCAGAAGTCCTTATTATCAAATCAGGATCAGGAATATCCCTTGAATCTAAATAATTTATAAAAATACTTTCATCAATTTTTCTTATTTTTGCATTTAATATTTTATTAACTGCCCTTATTATTTCATCTCTACCGCCATAATCGAGTAACAATTGTACATTCAAATCATTATAATTCTCAGTTTCTCTCTCTAGCTCCTTCAATTTTTTCATTAAATCTCTAGGAAGTCTATCTTTTCTTCCCAAATGTCTGAATCTTATTCTATGTTTATGAGCCTCTTCTTTTAATTTATCGATCTTCTTCAAAATAAGATTAAAAATAGCTTTTATTTCTTTTTCATCTCTTTTCCAATTTTCTGTAGAAAAACCCCACAATGAAAGATATTTCACTCCAAGTCTCTTTGCCTCGAGAAATAATTCCATTATTCTTTCATCGCTGGCAGAAGTATAATGTCCAAAACTTGCGCTTAGTCCTCTTTCTCTAGCCCATCTTCTATTTCCATCAGGAATAATCAAAACATGTCCAGGCACATTCTTCTTATTATTAATTATAAGTGACTTTCCTAAATTAACAAGACTTTTAGCCTTATCAATCATATAATTATCTTCTCTTATAACATCAAATGCTGAATATCTAGCTAATGGCTTTTTCCAAAAATAATTAATATCCTCCACTTTTGACAAGCCAGGACTGTTTTTTATCCATAATATTAAATTATGCAGCTTTTCTGATTCACCTTGAGCAATAATAAGAACAGATCCTTCTTTTCTGTTCATAGCATATCCTCTTAAATTTAAAGAATCAGCATATTTCTTAATCATATTTCTCATATTAACTCCTTGAACCCTTCCAAATAATTCAATTTCAACTTCCTCTATTTCAACTTTATGTTCTTTTTTATTCATTTTTTCTTATTTCTTCCTCTAAAACTTCTTTAAATTTTATTAAGTCTTCTGTCTTTATCCTTGCACCAACCGCATTCTCATGCCCTCCACCGCTCCCATCAGAAAATTGATTCAAAACTTTTTCCAAAACTTGTCTAACTTTTTTCCCTCTTAAAGAAACATTTGAAATCGCACCTTTCTTATACGCCACCGCAATATATACGTCAGAATAAAGATAAGAAAGTTCATTTGCCAAATCAGCGCTTATGCTTAAATCTCCAGCATAATCAAAAAATATTAATTTATCTTTCCTGCATTCCTTTGCTCTCTCAAGTAAATCAAGATATTTCTTTCTAATATTATTATACTTTTCCCTAAAATTTTTATTCCCCTCCAATTCCATAAAAACATCTCCTGGTCCCTTGCATGAAATTAGAAAATTCTGCATCTGAACCACATGAGTAATAGAATCTTTCAGGCCAAAACTAAATGCCCTTGCAACCTTTCCTATTTCAGTGCCATAATAAATATCAAATGGACTCTCAATTTTCTCTTTTTTCATCAGAAAATCAGGCCATAACTCTTCAAAATCTGAAAGATAGGGAGGCATAAAATTATCAGCAATACATCCTATAACTGCCAGCCATAAGTCTTCCTTTCTTTCAGTTATTTTGTATGTTAAATATGTAACAGGCTCATTGCTTTCATATTTTCCCTCATTGAGGGTAGGATTATATATATGTAAATTACTATATTCTTTCCATGATATATTATTAATAAGATGGTGGTCTATCCATACCAAAGGTAATTGCATTTTATCAATCTCATCCATAAACTCTTTCGCAATAAGCGGCTTATCTAAAACAAAAACAGCATCTGCTTTAAGCTCCTGTGCTTTCTTCGCATATTGAGCATTCAAATCAGGATAACTCTTTACAGCAACTCCCTTTCCTCTTCCCAAATATCTTCTCAAAAGCAAAAAACTGCAAAGTCCATCAGCATCATTATCATAAAAAAACAGAGGATTCTGGGCTTTTTCAAGATGTTCTTTAATCTCTTCTATTTGCTTATTTGTTAACATGCTCAAAGCACATTATGAGGCTATTTAAATTTTAAGAAAGATTATTCCACAAAAAATACGCCCCAAATTAACTCTTTTCAGAGCATAAATTACTTTACTCTTCTTGATTGTAATCGGCAAAACGGATAGCTATAAAACAAAATTTTTTAGGAAATATTAAGCGGGTACAACTGGACAACTTTTCTTTTCTTTATCAGCCCAAGCACACTTCCATTTTCTATTAAATGTGTTGTTTGCTCCAAAATTATCCTCAGATGAAGAGCAATATATATCATAATTTAAGTCATTTGCTGTTGAAGTATAACAAATAATATTCCAAAAATAAGAACAGCTTTCAAAACCTCTTTTCTCATAATTAAGAAATAGAGAACATCTTTATAAATTATCCTATATCTTGGTTATATCAGCTTAATCCCATGTTGCAATACTTCCTTAACTAAGGGATCTCTTTTATTTTTATAGAAATCATTAGTAAAATAATGTGCTTCTATCTTTTTTCCATATTTTTTCTCTAATTTTTTAATAACTCTCTCTGCTTCTTTCCTGTTTATATAATTAGAAACTATAGCAATATCTATATCAGAACTCTCGCTAAAAATAAGTTTGGCATAACTGCCAAACAAATAAACATCACCAATATCTCTCATTGCTAAAAAATTATCAATAATGTTTAAAACCATGAAATATTCTCTCAACGGAAGTTGTCTAAAGCTTGAATATTTTTCAGAGACTTTATTTATAATTTCTTCTATTTTGAAATTTTTATAATTAACTAAAAAGAGGTTTTTTTCTTTTGCTAGAATTTTGAGATTTATTAGTGTATAAAGTGATTTATCTAAAATAATATTTGGTATATTTGTCTTTTCTTTAATCATTTTTCTATTGAATCTTGAACCGGGAGAAATAGAAAAAACTGTTAAAATTCTTAGTACATTAGAGTTAAATAAATCTATCATTTTAATTATTCCTCCTCAAAAAGCTCTTTTATTTTCTCTATATAAAACAACACAACTTTTTCATGAAATTCAAATGCTCTCTTCTTATATTCTTCGATTAAAAACTTAGTTCCGGTGTAGTATTGGACTTTTGACCTATCCCTTCTAGCTTCTTCTAAGTCATTAGCCAAAGTTAGAAACTCTTTGTAGCCTTTTTCAAATAATAAAGTTATTTCATTATATTTAACAAGTTCCCTCAATAGCTTTATTGTTGTCGCATGAACTTCAAAATCAATTTTTATCCTATATTTTTTCGCTATAAACAATTTAGTTATGTCAAGGAACTTGACGAAAACCACACCTTTTATGGTGTGGTGGTTCCTTGAGCATCCAAAAGACGAGCGCCTGTCACAAACCTCGCCTTTTAAGGCGAGGTGGCGCATCGTCTTTTTGATATCATGCATAGCATAATAACCTGAAATTATGCTCCATCTAGGAAAATACGGGATATTTTTCTTGCTATGTTCTAAATTATCCTTATAAGAACTTTCAAAAAAATTAGCATATCTTTCCAACTCAAATTCAGAAATTCTGCTTATTTTCTTCTCCTTAAATAAGGTATTTATCTTTACCATTTTATGGTACATTATATAAAAGACTTTATAAACTTTACCTTTTTATGGTATTTTAAGTTTAACTACACTAAACCATAATACTTACCATCAAATTACTTATCGCATGTTTTTTATTAATCGATGAAAAATAATTATCATTGATTTTCAGCAGTTATTTTTATCGTAGATAATGATATTTGTAGCCCATAACTAATTAAGAGGCATTATTTAAGACGTAGTGTATTTAACTAATAAATTACAACCTCTCCAAAATGATTATTATAAGGCAAATCAACACTCTTTATCTCTTCAATGCTTTGTAAATTATTTGCTTTTACTAGGCCATTTGAAATAGTATATAAAACATCATCCATATAAAGAGATCTTTTGATAGAAAATTGGTCATCATACCAATTCATTCTATAATTTACTCCTCCTGGCTGATCATCAATCATAATGTTCCCCCAACCGGTATTCTCATATCCTTTCGCATTACTCTTCCAATTATCTTCTCCTTGTTTTATCCAAACATTTCCCTGCCAATCTTTTCTCTCAGCTCCAACAAGTTCATCTTTAGCAGCCCTATACTTCACTTCACTATCCTTAAAATGACTAATCTTACCTCTCAAGTTAATCTCATTAGTATCAATATTCAACACATACGCCCCCTGCCAGACAACATCTCCATATCTTGCATCTTCAGGAGTCTGCTTCCATCCTTCTTGCTGGTATTTACTCTGATTAACTTCAGCTAACAAAACTGGCAAAACAAGTAATCTCTTATCTTTGTCAAACAAGAATGCCTTATGATCCTGCAAAGCATAACTATCAGTCCCTCTATCTCCAATATCGAATTTTGCAACTTCCTTAGGATTTTCAACATCACTTACATCAAACAATGATACCTTTACGCCCTGATACCATGCAAAATTCTCGTCTCCTCCTCTGGCATTTTTTCCAATTCCAATAATGTGATTCTCATCATAAGGATGCAAATAATCAGAATAACCAGGAATTTTCAAATATCCCAAAACTCTAGGTTTTTCAGCATCACTCAAATCAATTACATAAAAAGGATCAATTTTCTTAAATGTGACAACATACGCTCTATTTCCCATAAATCTCACTGAATAAATCTTCTCTCCCAATGCAAGATCTTCAACACTGCCAATAGAATTCATATTTTCATTCAATACAAATAAATGATTAAGGCTATTTCCATTCCATATTTCTCCTGTAGTTGTTGCGATCCTGAATTTACCATTAAATTCATCCATAGAAAATTGATTTAATACTCTGCCATTTACTTCTCCTACACTTCTATACTCAATCTTTCCCTCATCAAAACCAATCTTATGAATTACTGTTTTCTCACTATCCTTAACTAATTTCATTGCAAATAATTCAAAATCTTTCTGAAGCCTTTGGTCAAATACACTTTTATCATCCCCTTTTAATGAAGCAGAATATTCTCTAACAAAATTCATTACTTCATTGAATTTACTATAATCAGTCTTATCTGAAATTAGTATTTTATTAACTTTTTCCTTCTCCTCTAAAGGCAATAAAGGCAAAATAACCTCTTCAATAGTTCGATTATAATAATTCCCATAAGAAATTCTCTTCTCTGATGTTAAATAAATATTTTCTTCAGAAACATAGACTGTTCCTGTCGCTCCTGTCAAATAAACTTTATTCTGGATCTCTTCATTTTCAATATTCATTGATAATATATTAGTAAAAACAAACCGTTCATTATCAATATCATAATAATAAACATCTCCTATAAGTATTTCTTTCTTTATTCCATTTACTTCCATCATAGGATATACCTCTTTCCCATATGTATATTGAGATGAAACAGCGTAAACAAATTCTCCAACTAATCTTGCATCGATATAATTGCCTCTAATCGATATATTTTTTACCATTTTAGGCATACTCTTATCAGATATATCATAAATATATATCTCAGTCTCCTCACCATAATATCCTCCGCATCCCCTTCCAAAACAAGGAGCAATCATTCCGCTGCTAGCTTTTTTATCCTGCACAATTTCTCCCCCGCTAATACCTGAAGAATAAGGTTCATAATTATAAGTACTCCCAAATGCTATTATCTTATTCCCTTTAATAAATATATTTCTGATACTAATACTCTCATTGAAATCAATCTGCCCAACCAATTTCATTTGTTCTGCCGGATAAGAATTGACTATTAATATCTTCTTTCCATTCAGTACATAAATATATTTGCCGTCATTCTTCACTATATCTGGCTCATCTACCCCTTCAACTTGAATATTTGTACTCGAATAATCTTCTGCTCTTCCTCCAGATTCAGAATCAGCAGTCATGCTTGCTTTCGAGGCGGTTGGTGCTGTAATTCCATTACTTATTGCAGTTTCTGCGATTCCTCCGCTATAGAAGCTTCCAAAATTACTTGCAGCTTCCTGCTTATCTTTTAAAAATTTCTGCAATTCTTCATAAGAACTGAATTGTTTCATATCATTGTTACTAATTTCTCTCGGAATATTATTTTGCGATAATAATGCTATAATCAAAATTGCTCCCAAAATACTTATGAACATTGCTATCGGAGCAACGGAAATTAATCTTTTAGGGCTTATTATAATTTTTTTATTTGAAATTCTATAAGTTGGTATTCTTTTGCCTTTCACACTCCAGAAATAAACCTTCGACTTTTCAATTAAACCTGCTTCTAAAAGTTTCTTTATGTTATATCCTACAGTATTAAGAGGGATATTTAACGAAGAAGCAATATCGCTTTCACTCATTTCTTTTTCAGTAACTAACTCCAAAATCTTTTTGCATGTTTTATTAGTCATTACTTCCGCAATAGCCGTAGATCTCGGATCATTCAAATCAACATTAAGATACTTTTCTTCTTTCATATTTGCTTAAAAGAAATTCTGTTTATAAACCCCTCGACAGGCTGTAATAAAATTAAAATAATCTCAAAAAATCAATAGTAAAAAT
>JBBSYK010000099.1:0-19056 GCA_038045285.1 Nanobdellota archaeon
AAATAAGAATTATCTAAGTGGACAAGCTCTACGAGGGATTTCGCAAAAGTTTAGTCATTGATAATTTTATATATTCGTGGCAAAGAAAACTGATTGATTTTAATCATCAGATGAATTTGCTTTAGTCTGTGCTAAAATATACTTCTGAATACTTTCAGCAGTAACTATCCCATCAGTTCCAACATAGTAACCTCCACTCCACAAATGTTTGCCACAAAAATTCCTTTTTCTGAAATTTAGGATATTTTTTAAATATTAATCTTGCAGAAATTCCTTTAAGTTTTTAACTATCTCTAATGGGGATTGTTTTGTGGTCTTATATCAAAGAGGATTAATAAATCAGTATAAGTATGGGGTTTGCTCTAAAAACGAATTCTTGATTATTCATCTACAAAATTGGCTTTGCCACTTTGGACTAGGATTTCAGATACGGAAGATTCTAAGTTGACTAATTCTCCAGATTTGAAAGGGCCGATGACATTTCCAGTCATATCAACAAATTTATCAATATCCTGTTTGAATAATATCATTTTGTTTTTTTCTTGTTCAAATTCTTTTTTTCCATTTATTGATTTAGAAATTTCTTTATCTCCTTCTTCAAATGCTTTAATCAGCTTGTCAAAAATTTCTTTTTCAAAATTAAGCATGTTTTCATAATCTCTTTTCATAATTCCTGTTTCTGCTGCGACAAATACCAAAGTTAATAGTTTCTTTTTTCTTCTCAAAATGAGCTCTCGGAAAAGTGCGAGAGAATTTTCAAGTTGTTTCTTTGCTTTAATAGAAGCATCGGTGAAAAAATCAACATCATTAGAGGTCAGATCTTTTCTGTCATTAAGGTATTCTGAGAAGTCTTCGAGAAAATTCTTTGGCAACTGCTGTAAAGCATCGCTATATTTTTCTTTTCTTAATACTTCGTAGAGCATATTATAGTCAATCATATAATCTTTCTTTCTTTTTTCTATTTATAAAAATGATTATACTCTAGAAAGTAGAGACTAATTTTTTAATTATTTATATGATTTAATTACTTATTTTGCAAACAGGTAATCATTAAGTAATTTTTTACCTTGAATTTGTTTCCCTTTCATTCCTTGTTCTTCGGTAAACCTTTTATTTTCTTCTTTTTTACTAGGGTAAATTAAAACTGGGACAGCATTTGAAGTATGGGCTTTCTGCCTGCAGGAAGTCATGTGATCCGGGATTATAATCAATCTGGATTTTCCAATAAAATTTTTAAGATAGGAGAAGAATCTTTCATCTAATATTTCGATCATTTTTACTTTATCTAGAGGTTTATTGTCGTGTCCTGCAACATCCAATTCTTTGAAATGAATAAAAAAGTAATCAAATTTATTTTCATATTTCTTTAGCATCTTTAATGCATGTTTTATTGCTTTTTTTAGACCATTATATAAATTGTTATAAACATCCATTTCTTTTAATTCAGGATATTTAAATCTATAAATGTTCATTCCTGCAGCCTCCGCAATTCCAATTTCAAGCGGAGTATATCCTAATGCCAACCATTTTCCCTTTAGTTTTTTAAATCGAGCTGGTTCGTTTCCAGCCCCCCTGCATAATATAATGTTGGCAGGAAAAAGCCCTTTCTTTTTTCTTATTAAATTAATAGGGTGCTGGTTTAGAATTTCAAAACTTTGTCTTAAAAAATTGTTGACTAGATCTGCAGATAATTTTGAATCATCTTCTTCATCTTGAGCTTGCGCATATTCTAATTTTCCTTTATTAATTTCTATATTAGTTATATTACTTGAAAATCCTCCTTTTATCACTAGAACACCACGGTGTTGTATTCCAGGTTGGAATTTAAATTGAAAAGGTAAATGTACTTTATTGTTGATTGCTTCTGCTAAAATCTTTGCTTCTTTTGCAGTAAGAGTTCTTCCTGCTCTTCTATCAAGAATGTTTCTGTTAATTAGATTATCAATTGTTGCGAAATTACATCTGAAAGCAAGATCACCGTTTTTTAGTTCGATGCCTAGTCCTTTTGCTTCAAGAGCCCCTCTGCTGGTAAGAACAAAGTCGTAACCTAGTAGAGATATAATTGCTTTATCTGATTCAGGGACAAACCCTTCCTGTACTGTATAGCAGCGATTTATTTCGGCCTTTTTTGCAATGGAATCTAGATTGGGAGTTTTGGCTGCTTGGAGAGGTGTTATTTGTCCAAGTATTTGACAGGGTTCGTCTGCTGCTCCATCTAGAATTATAAACACTCCTTTCATGGCTAGGACAATTTAGAGAAATTTATAAACATTCCCTATTTAGGAGAAGTATGTTTGATTTCCTGAAAAAGAAAATAGCTTCTTGGCTTAGGCCTGCCCAGGATGAGAAGAGCAAGAAGGAGAAGAAAAAAGATAGTTTGAACAAGAAGAAAGAAGAAGATAAAAAAAAGACAAATAAAAGCAAGAAGAAAAATAAAGATGAAATCGTTGGAAAGACAAAGGGAAAAATCGATATAAAGAATGAGAAAAATTTAACAAAAGATGAAAAAGAGAGATTGGTTGAGAGTGAGGAAATAATAAAGGAGGCAGAAACTCCTCTTGAAGTTCAGATTGAAAGTGAGATCAGCAGAGAAGAAATTAAAGAAAGTGAAAAAATAGAAGAGAAAGGGAATTTCTTTACTCGTCTAATTAGAAAAATATCTAATTCTAAATTATCTGAGGAAGACTTTAAGGAAGCATTTCAGGATTTAGAAATTACTCTATTGGAAAATAATGTTGCTCTTGAAGCAGTTGATAAAATTCGCGATTCATTATCTTCTAATTTAGTCGGTCAACAGATGAAGAAAACAGAAGCTCCTGCAAGAATTTTAGAGGCATTAAAAGATGCAGTTTTATCTTTACTTATTGAACCTCCTTCTTTCATTGAACAAATTAAGAACGGTGAGAAACCATTTGTTATTATCTTTTTTGGCATCAACGGCACTGGAAAGACAACTTCTATTGCAAAGGTTGCTCATATGCTCAAGGAAAAAGGAATCTCCTGTGTTTTAGCTGCTTCAGATACTTTTCGTGCAGCTTCTATAGAGCAATTAAGATTTCATGGCTCTAAATTAGGGATTCAAGTTATATCTCAGGCTTATGGCTCTGACCCTGCGGCAGTTGCATTTGATGCAATTCAATATGCAAAAACTCACAGTATAAAAGCTGTCCTTATCGATACTGCGGGAAGAATGTATACAAAGGCAAATTTAATGAAGGAAATGGAGAAAATTATTCGTGTTGCAAAGCCTAATTTAAGAATATTTGTTGGAGAAAGTATTACTGGGAACGATGTTATTTTACAAGCGAAGACATTTGAAGAAACTGTTGGCATTGATGGAATTATCCTTTCAAAAGCAGATATTGATGAAAAAGCAGGGGCAATTCTTTCTGTTTCTCATGTTACTGGAAAACCTATATATTTCTTAGGAACAGGACAAGGGTATAAGGATTTAATGCCATTCACGAAAAAGAGTGTTTTAAAAAATTTGGGGTTGGAATGATTATTAATTCTTTTCTAACAATATCTCTAACCTATCCAAGAAAGGGACTTGCGCAGGATTTATCTTTTTCCTTGCTGTTTCCAGGGAGAAGAAACTGGCTTTGTCGACTTCTGGAAATTTGATTATTTTTCCAGAGCGACGGGGCCATTCTAATTCAACATAACTGGAACAAATTAAAAGGCCTGGCCAATCTGCTTCTATTGCCCAGCAAAAAACTTCTTTTCCGCTTTTTTGAATTACACTTTCTAAATATGTAAATTCATCATTTTTCCTAGAGAAAATGTCAATTCCCGTTTCTTCTTTAAGTTCACGTTTTGCAACCTCTAGGAGGTCATTTTCATTATCTTCAATTTCTCCTTTAGGAATGCTCCATGAACCATCATCTTTATTTTTCCAAAATGGTCCTCCAGGATGTACTAGAAAAACTTTAAAGCTATTATCATTATTTTTATAAATTAGAATTCCTGCGCTTTTCTTGGCCATAAATTATTGAATAATGGCGACCTTAAAAATCTATTTAAATTTTTTATTGAATTATCGATAGAAATTTAAAGGATAAAAATTAATAAAGCGAATGGATTACGGATATCCTCAAAAGAGAAAAACCAAAGGCGATAAAAAAGCCAAGATCAGATATAATAAGTATAAAAAAGGCGGGCAGTATAGAGCGACGAATGTCAATGTAAAAAATAATGTTGAAAATAAGATATTGGATTAATTTTGATAATTTATTGTTTTATTGCTTCTTCAATGATACGGATTGTATATAACAGTATTAGAGGTCCAATTACAAATCCAAAAATACCAAATAATGAAAGACCGCCCAATACTCCTAGAAGCATTATTAGAGGGTGTATATGAGAAGTATCTCCTAATAATTTAGTACGTAAAAAGGTATCTATTGGAATGCTTATAATTAATCCAAGAATAATTGCTCCTATTGCAGTTGAATAATTTCCAAGAGCAATATTAATTAATGCGAGAGGAATCCAAACTAATCCTGGACCAATATTCGGTATAAATGCAAAGATAAATATTATAGCTGCTAAAATTAGGTAAGAGTCAACTCCTAAAATTGCAAAACCTACAGCGGCTACTATAAACTCAATAATTGCAATGATAAACATACCATATAGAATTCCTTTTGTTGTTTTTGTAATGTCATTTATAACACCTCTTTTATTTTTAAATGGAAGATACTTTTCAAGCGAATTGGAAAGAATAAACCAATTTGTGAGCATATAATACATTCCAAAAATTAATACTACAAGAGATACTATTAATGATGGTAAATAAGAGGCTATAGAACTAATTATATCAATAAAAATCGAAATAAGTTTTTCTCTTAATGATGCTATGTTCAGATTTAAGTAGTCTAAATAGGGAGATGATGAAATTTTTTGTAAAATGGCATTTACATTGGCATCGCTGAGTGCATTATATGCTTGTTTAGTCATACTTCCTATAATTGCACTTATAGGTATCAGAATAATTAGAAATATGATGATTATACAAAGAATTGCGGAGATCGGCCTATTAATTTTTTTGTTAAGTAATTTATAAAGAGGCAAAGTTAAAAAGGCAAGAATAAAAGCGGAGATTAAAGCAATGAGGTATGGTTTTAAGATTTTATATGAAAGCAACAGCATTATTGCAATTATCACCAGAAAAAGATACTGGTTGAGCTTGTTTTTTACTTCTTTATTCATTTTAATAATGGCAGGAGAAAGTTAATAAATATAGCGTTTTTGGGTATAACATGGAAGAGTATTACTTTTTATTCTTGCTTGGGTTATTGTGGTGCATTTTTGCAACAGTTCAAGATTTGAGAAAAAGAGAAATTGCAAACTGGCTTAATTTTTCTATGATTATTTTTGCTTTAGCTTATAGAGCGTTTTATTCTATAGAAGCAAGAGACGGAGGAGATTTCTTTTTATTTGGTTTGGGAGGATTCGGGATATTCTTCTTATTAGCTAATTTATTATATTATGGAAGAGCTTTTGCAGGAGGAGATGCAAAGCTCTTAATGGGATTTGGTGCACTTTTACCCTTCGAAAGTATTAATGATTTATTGTTTGTTAGCGCAGGTTTTATATTACTTTTATTTTTTATTGGAGCAATATTCAGTTTAGTTTATAGCATATATTTAGTTTATTTCAACCAGAGGAAATTTAGACTAGTTTTTGTTCGAGATTTAAAGAAATATAGAAAATTATTTTTATTGGTTTTATTATTATCCTTTACCTTTTTTATAATAAGTATAGTTGAGAAATTTGGACTAGAATTTTGGCTTATTGCCAGTGTTTTATTATTTTTACTTGCTTTGATGTATATTTATTTGAAAGCTGTTGAAGAAAGCTGTTTGATTGTTTTAGTGGATTCAAAAGCATTATGCGAGGGAGATTGGCTTGAGAGAGATATCAAGGTTGGAGGAAAAGTGATAAAGAAAAGTGTGCATGGCTTGAGTGCAGAAGAAATAAAATTATTAAGAAAGTATGAAAAAAAAGTGTGGATAAAGCAAGGAGCACCTTTCGGCCCTGCTTTTTTGATTTCTCTATTGATAATGGGTGCAGGTTATCTGTTTTCGATTGATTTATTGTCTTTTTTTGTAAGATAAATAATTGAATATTTCATTTAGTAAGGATGATATTGTAATATTTCAGTAATTATATGATTTATAGTTTTCAATAGGCAACTCTATGATATTGAAATAAGCAAAAAGATATGTTGTCTAATCAGGGAATTCTTCTATTTCTTTTTATAAATTCTATTTTTTGAGGCTGTTGTTTTATTTTTAAAGGTTCGGATTTTTCAATTTTTTCAACAATCATGTTAATTTTTTTAGCAATGGATTGAAGATTTTCTATTGTTGATTTATGTCTTTGAGATTGGAGGGAAAGAGGGTGATCATAGATAGGTATCAGGTGAATTATCGTTTCTCCGAATTTATTTTCCATTTGTATATCAACAGATTTTGTATTGAGATTAGATTTTATTTTCTCCACTAGATCTTTTCCTAATGAAATTGAATCTTTTGGGATTTCGGAAGATGTTTTTGCAGGATTTTTAGGAATTATAATTGTGTGACCATCTGAGATAGGATTTATATCTAAGACGGCAATAGAGTTAGGAGTTTCAGCAACGATTACCGAATCAACTTCTTTATCAACTATAAGGCGGAAAATATTTTTATCTGAAGAAGACTGCTGTTGTTGAAGCATTGTTTCAAGAGCTTGAGGAGCCATCGATTCTATCTGCTGTTTAGCCTGTTTTCGTTGTTCACTCGGAAGATTTTGAATTTGTGCAAGAAGCTGATTTTTCAATTCATGAATTTGATCTGGTGTTAAAGCCATGAAAAATAATGGAAAAGAAGGTTTAAAGATTTTTGTCTTGGTATTTCAGGATACTAAAAATTATCTTTTTACTTTAGGATTTGCTCCATTATATTCAGAACGACCATCACAATCAGGACAATATGGATTCAGATATTCGGTTTTTTTTGGAGCATGGCACATTTCACATCTTTTGGCGCGATCGTTTAAAAGCAAAGCTGTATCATCATAAAGATTATTGCCGCCAAATCTTGATTCAGAATATTTATTGTGGGGTCGGTATGGAAACATCTGTTGTGCTTCATTTATAGTTAGAGGAGTTATAATTATAGTTACTTCTTTACCCTTCATTATTTGTTTTTTCGTTTTGTCTTCAAGATTCATATTTTTTATTAAAAATTTCAATATAAAAAGATTCATAGAGCATTATATAATATTGAAAATTCAATTAACTAAGAGTTCTGCGATAATCTTCAATTGTGACTGAAGATATGTCGGGAATTTGAGATAACTTAGATTCTACAAGATCAGTGCCTTTTTCTTCTGGAAGGGAGAATTTCATAATTATTGCTTTCAAACCAAATGCTATTGGCTTTTCTTCGAAAGTGATGTTTTTTGCACCTTCTGCTTCCATTGATGACAGAGCAGCAGATTTTATCTTTCCTAAATCTGTTTCTGGTGAAGAAGGCATCAATTTAATAATTAAAATAACGGTTGCCATTTTATTTTTATACAGTTTTATAGAATTAATTAGCTTATTAACTTTTCTGCGAGAGTTTTAATTCTCGCTTTATACATGTCTCTAACCCTATTTGTTGCGTCAACTGCTTTTTGGATATATTCAGAGTTAGCTATAATATTATTTACAGCATCTTCTGAATTATTAGTATTAAAGAAATTTAGATCTATAGAATATAACATTGATTCCCCTTTTTCATTAGGTATTTTTGTCTCTATGCCTCTTTGAGATAATCTACTTTTTGATAACTCTGACAATTCATTGAGCGCTAGGTCGAAAGCTTTTAATTCGTCGCTTCCAGAGTATTTTTCTCTATCTAGGTAGAGCCATGAGCGCGAATTTATTCTTGCTCCATACGAGATAGTTATCGGTCTTGCACTGTTAGTAAAGAACAAATCTACATTAGCTACTGCATCTGGAAATTTTTTTCCGTTTATTGCAACTTCAGGGACTTCAGGCAGCCTGGGATTTTCGGCAGGGATGATTTTTAAGCAGTCTGCTTCTAAACCCTGCGCTACCTTACCAAAAAAGTTCATTACTTTATCTGCATCAGATTTGAAAAGAATTCCCGTGCCTATAAGCCAACCCATTTCTTCTAATGATAGAATCAAGCCATCTTTATAGCCTCCAGCGCTTCTAAAATATTCATAATATGCTTTTTTTTGAGGTAATGTTCGCCCGCTTAAACTCATATCATCAGCCATGTTTTTTATGTGATGACGCTCATATAAAAATCTATCGGTGATTTTTTTATTATCTTTTAGTAATTAATTCTTCAAGATATTTATGGAATTCTTCATTACTCTTAACCTGCAATTCTGTTTCTATGTCTCTTATTCTTACTAATTTAGTTGTACAAATTGTGCTCGGATGATTATGAATATCAAAAACACGATGCGCCACCTCGCCTTAAAAGGTGAGGTTTGTAGCCGGCGCTCGTGTTTTGGATGCTCAAGGAACAACTCCATCCTAAAGGATGGAGTTTTCTTCAAGTTCCTTGACATAAAAAAATAAAAGAAAAATTAGTATTTTGCGCTGTAGTAGACAACTAAGGAAACTGCTCCAACTATTAAATGCAGCCAAGATGTTGCTGGATTGGTATTTAAAAGTGTATTTAGTAATCCATTTGCTTCGTGACCTATAATAGGAATGAAACCTAACATTCCTAAGATGACACCGAACCAACCAATTATTATGTTGAAACCAGGCCCATTTCCTTTTATTCCAACAAAAAGACCGAATAATCCTGCGATAATGTGCAGGATGCTTTGAAATGTATTTACACCCAAGCTTAGAACGCTGTCAGTAAACAAACCCCATACTCCAATAATTAATAGAATGATGCCTAAAATCAAAGCATATGTTTTTTGAATATTTGCCATAATTACCTCCCTTTAATTTACTTTCTTAATTATAAATTAAATGATATAAATTTTGAAAGTATTTAAATCTTAAGCTGCAATGATTATTGAATATTACATTTAATTTATCTTTTCATTCTATAGCATCGGACTCGAATAATTGAACGCGGACACCGATGCTATATTCGCGGAACATAAAAGCAATGTTCAATTATTTATGTTCCGCGTTATAACTCTAAAATTATTTAATAAATACTCAATAAATTACTCTATTACCTCTATCTCATCTCCAAGTATATTCTCTTTACTCTTTTTATATTCGCTTTTTTCATTTCTCTTTGCCTTTTGATTATCTTCAATCTTTTTATTAACATCTTTTGTACTTGTTACCCTAGAAGATACTGCTTGCTGCATTAAAGATTTCCCAAAAGTCTGTCCGTCTTTTCTAAGATTTATTCCCAAATAGTCCTGAATCTTGCTTACTAAAACAAAATCATCGGAGGGCAAAACTCCATTTTCAATCATTTTAATATCTTCTTCATTAGACCCTATTGCCTCAGCAAGCTTCTTTCTTGTTAATCCCAGCTGTCTTCTTTTTGCTGTAATAGTCCATTGAAAATTATCAAAAAGAGAATCAATAACGTCATTTCTTTTTCGCCATGGTTTTTTATAATTAAGTCCAAAAATTTCTCTTCTGTCGACCCCTCTCAAATCTTTAACATCTAAACTTTTCTCTCCCTTCACATCTTTAATAATTTCTTCACTCTTCGATCTTCTTAATATTGGCAGTCCCTCTCTTACTGCATAATCCTCAGGAACATTAACAATTTTTCCTTCTTCAATTGCCTCAACTAATTTAATCTGTCTTTCCATTAAAAACAATCAGATTTAGGCTTTTTATTCTTTATTGCTCTGGAAAACCTGATTCTCAAGCTCAGATATCTATGTTTATAAGCACAATTATCAAAAATGTTGCATGGATAATATAAATAAAAATCCGAAAATTATAATTGAAAGAAAACTTAAAGAATTAATTAGTTTTACAAGAGAAAATAAAATCTCTTCAATTTTATTCATCCTAGCCACTTTTTTTTTCATTTATCAACATTTCACTTATCTTTCATGGGACTTCTCAGCTTATGTTCTAAATGCTAGACATTTGTTTTCAGATGGAACTTATTTTGAAACTCAACGACCGCCTCTTGCCTCTCTAATCATGGGAATTTTTATCTTTCTAGGAAAATTCACAGAATATCTATATATTTTAATAGTTTCCTCTTTGTTCTTTTATAGTTCTATAAAAAGCTCAGATATTCTCTTAAAAAATATAAGAAAAGAAGAAGACAAAGGATTTGCACGCTTTATTTTTTATTTCTTTTCTTTAGGCATATTTACCCTTTTATTAGGTTTAAAAGAAGGAACAGAATTACTTACTTTAGCTTTATTAGAATTGTTTATTGTTCAGATAATAAAAGGAAAGGTTGCTGGTGTTTATCTAGGACTTGCTGTTCTCTCCAGATACCAAATGATAATTTTTGCTCCTTTACTAATATTAGATAAAGATTACAAAAAGATAATTAAAAATATTTTTTTATTTGTAATAATTATATTTCCATGGTTCCTTTGGAATTTTATTACATATGGAAACTGGTTTACAAGTTTTATTGATGGCTATGCACAAAACGTTGTTTTAAGAGAAAGTCAATTTATGCCTTTCGCCATAAGTGATGTAATAAAAGTTGGCGGAATTTACTTTATACCTTTTTTATTTGGCATCGGAATTTCCATAATTAAGATAACAAAAAAAGCTATGAATTGGTTTGAAGAAAATAAAACTTTTATTTTGATGTTTATCATAACAACTCTTTTTATTTACTCATATTATATGATTCCATTCAAATTTGCACGTTATCTCTTCAATCTTACACTTCCAATAGCCTTTTTCTCCTCATTTTTTATAATAACTCTAATAAATAAAGTAGAAAAACTAAATCATCACAAGAATAAATTCTATTTTATATTGTTCTTTATTGCAATTGTTACTATTGTTGGCGCAACAAAGACAACTTATTTCGAACAAAATAGCATGGATAAATTTTATAATGCCGCCCAAGATATAAAAAAGCTTAATATAGAAAACTGCGAGATATTATCACCTCATTGGGTTCCAGTAACTTATTTCACTGAAAACGTTTATCCGCCGAAAGAAAATAAAATAGAAGATGTAATAAATAATAAAAAAATTATATTATTATTTAATGAAAAAACAATTGACGATACATTTATAGAAGAAGATATAAAAAAGTTAATTGTTCTGCATCAAACTAACGACTATATTTTTTATTACTATAACAACTCAACAAAAGATTGTTCCTTAAAGAAAGTATTTTCTCTCCCATTAATATCAAATCATTGCCAATTCATATCTCAAAAATTCATAAAGCTAAAATTAAAAAATCTAACACAAAAAGTTTGTGAAATTGTAAATACTCAACCCTGATTAACTTTAACCTTTCTCCTCTGTCTTATTCAATATGTATTGTTCTAAATCATCAATGTTCCGGGTTTGAACAACCTCCTTTTCATTAACCACCACAATGGGCGCTTTATTCACATTATATTGTGTTTTTATTTTTTTAATTAAATCAGAATTCAAATTAAAGTCATATGAGTAAACCATTACCAGTGCTTTATACTTATTTTTTAATGTACTCAATATTACTCCGACATGCTCGCTTTCATCTTCATAATCTTTTTCATTTGAATAAAAGAAAAGAAACGTGGTAATATCTGCATCACATAAATCTATTAATTTTTTAACTAATTGAAAATGTTTAAAACTTAATTGAGAAAATAACTCTTTTTGTTCTAAAACCCTCGGATC
This sequence comes from Nanobdellota archaeon, assembly GCA_038045285.1. GTDB lineage: Archaea > Nanobdellota > Nanobdellia > Pacearchaeales > GW2011-AR1 > VGKP01. The sequence continues at coordinate 11,819 of JBBSYK010000099.1, forward strand.
ATCTTTCCCAAACCTGCTCTCTAATATGCCAAGCCTACTTACAACAATATCTAATTTTATAGTGGACTCAGCTAAAATTTTATCACTACATGTGCTTTCATTAATATATCTTTCAAAATCAACAATATAGCCCGTAATTAAAGCATTTTCTTTTGATATTCCTTTATAGTTTAAATAAGAAATCCAGTAAGCAACTACAAAAATCATAACAAATAAAATTGTAGCTATGAAAAAGGCAAATAAATATCTGAAAATATAAGGTTTATTTCTTTCCATATTTTTCTTCTCTCCATTTAATTTTCCTATTAAAAATTAGATAAATAATGGAAGATAGCCACCAAAAAGCAAATAGTAAAGAATAAAACAAAATAAACAAAATAAAGCTTCCTTTCATTCTCTCTTTAAATTTGATGTGTCTTCTTGAGAAAGTTAGATAAAATGCTATTAAACAAATTAAGATTAAACTCAGCAGGAAAACTGGCGAACTAAATATATTATATATAAAATTCTTAATTATATAGTCATTAAATTCAAAATAATCATTAAATCTAAAGTTGATAGCTTGCATAGATAATAAATCGTTTTTAACATTTGTGAGAGTTCTTATAACTATATAAGAAGTTAAAAAAATAGAAAGAATTATTGTAGAAGCAGCCACGGGCAATACTAAAGTTCCTAAAGGGCCTTTCTTAAATCCATAGAGATGCTTATAAGCCCATAAATTTTTCATTAATCCTACATACCATCTTCTCCTTTGAAACAATAACTCTCTAAATTGTTTAGGAGCCATAGTATAAACAACTGATCTTGGAGAATTTTCTATAGCATAACCCTTACTTTGTATTCTTAAAGCAATTTCTAAATCTTCTGTTATATTATCTTCGTCATAACCTCCATATTTTAAGAAAAAACTTTTCCTGTAAGCTGAAAATGCTCCCGGAGTAATGTGAATTGCATTAATAGTTGCTAAAGATTTTCTTAAAAAAACACCTATGTAATATTCAACTTGTTGAACTCTTTGTAAAATTCCTTTTGGTTCATAAACACCCATTGAAGGAGTAACTGCCATCACTCTTTCATTATCAAAATAAGGAATCATTTTTTTCAAAGCATCTGGCCTGACAAAACTATCAGCATCCATTGAGATTATAATATCTCCTTTTGCATTTTTAATTCCTAAATTTAAAGCAGATCCTTTTCCTCCATTAGGTTTTGTAATAATTTTCACTTTCGAGTTATTTTTTGAAATAAATTTTTTTGCTATTTCATAAGTTTTATCATTACTTCCATCATCTACAACAATAATTTCCAGCTTATCTTTTCTATAATCAAGAGACAAAGCGGATTCAATCGTTCTAGCAATACTCTTCTCTTCATTATAAGCAGGAATTACTATAGTAACAAATATGTCGTCCTTTTCTAATTCCTTGATCTCTTTTCTATAATGAGAAATAAGATTAATAAAATAAAAAGAAGTTGCAAAAAGCCCTATATAAGCAAGGATATAAACGACTGTTTCATAAAAAGCCATCTCTCTTAATCTCCTCCTTTTTCTATTTTTTCATTCTCTTCTTTAACTTCACTATCATTATTCACAATATCTTCATTACCAATCTCCTTTTTATTCTCCTTAATCTCCTCTTTATTACCAAAATCAGAACTTGAAGTATCATCATTTTCTGCTTCTGTTTTAGAAGTATTCACATGAAAATACTCATGAAATCTTTCATTTAAAGTCAATTCAGCCGTATGCCCTGACTTTTTCTTGTTAATTAACCCCATTTCCACATATCTCTTAATATGGTCATATGCCTTATTCCCCCTTATTTTCACAAGAACCGATTGTTTGATTGGTTGTTTATATGCAATTATAGCAAGTGTTTCTTGCTCTGCCTTGCTAAATTCAGAACTCCCCGTTGCAAGCTTATTTACCATCCAAACATATTCCTGAGATACATCCATTTTCCATAAATTATCTCTCTGAATAACTTCAATTCCAGAATCCTTGTACCTATCACCTAGATCCTCCAATATTCTTTTTAATAAAATTGGATTGACATCTGTCAAAGCAACTAATTCCTGCAAAGTCATAAACCTTCCGGCTATAAATAAAGCTGCCTCTACTTTTTTCATATTTTCAATTTCTATTGCATCATCAATTTCTTCAACGCTCTCTTTGCTGATTTCCATATGTAATCTTATGAACATGAGTTTTAAAACTTATTTGAATCTTAGAATACAAGTGTTTAAAACCCTCATTTTTGTGAAGAAAAGATGGATGATTTAGGGAAAATATTAGGCCATTTCAAAGATAACTCGGGCTTTATTGTTGAAGAAATAGGCATAGTAGACACTATTAGAGGTATAGATCGCGTTTTATTCGATAGATTTCAAATTTCAGCAGACACATTCGATTATATTATATTAGCACCAATATATGATGCTAATGGAATTCCAATCAAAGGAGTTAAAGAAGGCTATGGTATTCACAAGAGAGAATCATCATTTAATCCTTCAATTGAAAATCCATTTTCTCAAACACAAAAACAAAAATTTCTGTAATAAAAAAGACTACCCAAGCAAAGTTATCAATAATCCTTCAATTATTGCGGCCAAAACCAATAAGGGCACAATTATCAATAAAAAAGTAAGAAATGAATTATAAAATCTCCTAAAAAATTCTTCTTTCATATTTCTGCTAAAAATAAAAAATCCTAATTTAACTCCTAGTCCAAGAGCAATAAATATAGCAGGCAATTCAAAAACACCATGAGGTAAAATTCTCCAAAAATCATTTATGCCATTTATTGCATAAATCTTTGCAAAAACATATCCCAGCACAGCGCCATTTATCATGCCATTAATAAAAGAAAACAAACCTAGAAATATTCCAAAAAATAATCCTAAAAAGGCGCTTAAAACATTATTGGTAAAAATATAACTGATTAAACTAAAACCGCTTAACCCCATTGTTTTATCTAGCAGATCTCTCAATAGATTATCAAAAAAACTAAAATTGCTTGGATAAACGAATGCAATCAAAGCACTTAATAAAAATATTCCAATTACCAAATAAATATAATTCCTGCTTTCCTTAACATATCTCAAAGCCTCAAAGAATTGACTCTCAAGACTAAATCTCTTTTTTCCTATCTGCAATTTCCTTCTTTTGTCTCTTTTCATCTAAAAAACCTCTCTAACATAACCACTTTTTTTCTATATTTAATTCTTAGATAATATCCATAAGCAATCCCGGTTAAAAATCCTCCTAAATGTGCAACATTTCCAATAGGTAAATTAGCGGCAATGGTTGCAAGCCAAGTTAATAATAATACAATAGGCACCATTATATAAGCTGGTAAAGAAAAGAATGGCAAGAATATTATTGTAAATCTTACTTTAGGAAGCAGCATAACAAATAATCCTGCAATTCCAAAAATAGCTCCTGACGCGCCAACCATATAAACTTCTGGGGACCCAAAAACTTTTATCCATGCTCCTTGACCAAAAAATCCGGCCATGATAGATGATAATAAACCTGCAATTAATCCAGCAATCAGATAAAACCAAATATACCTTTTTCTTCCAATGATTTTTTCACAAAGACCTCCTAGTGAAAAAAGAGCAAACATATTAATAAGTAAATGACCGATTCCGCCATGGACAAAAATATGTAAAATAAGAGTCCATAAATATTTGCCGGCTAGAATATTCTTAGGATACAAAGCAAAGTAATTAATAAAATTATTATCAATAAACTGCAATAAGAAAAAAATCAATGAGATTAAAACTGTAATAAATATTATTGTTGTATTTGCAGAAAATTTTGCAAAAAAATCTCTTCCTTTCTTCTGATTCATATAATAATTTTTCATATTAAATTATTTCTTTTTTCTCTTAGCTCTTTTTTTATTTTTAGCTTCGTTAGACCTTATTTTATTTGTAATTTTGATTAGTTTCTTCATTTCTTTCTCTTTTACTTTTTTCTTTAAATCTTTATCTTTTTTCTTCTTTTTTTCTTCTGCTTTTAATTTTCTCACTTTATTCTTTTCATCTTTTTCCTTTAAAATTGCTACTTCAGCATCTACTTCATGCAGAGATTTCTCTTTGTGCTTGACTTTTTTCTCTAATTCTGCAATTTCTTTAATATTATCTTTCAATTGTAAAACGCTCCCGCATTCTGTACAAGTATAATTATTTAACAGTGCATTCTCTTCATTAAATTCTGAACTACAATTTTCACATAAATAAAATCTTTCTGTTTTTTTCATATGAATTTGCTGTTTTAAATATTCAATATCTTTTAACAAAATATTATGAAACCTTGATAAACTTTTTTCTAGATTTAGTGTCCAGAAATATGTATACCATCCTCCTTTTTTCCTATCTTTCTTTCTGATAAAGCTTACTAATCCTTCATCTCCAAGCTTGTATAAAATATTTCTTGTTTGATTTATAGTAAGACCTAACTTTTTAGAGATCAAAAACTCATTAACATTCTTTTTGCTGATCAATAAATCAACAATACTTTTGGATCTCTCCCCAGCTACCGAAACAACAATATCCTTAAGAAGATCTGATTGCATATTAAAGTCTAAAATCACATTATTAAAAATGTTTCTAATTTGTGTTGTCTCTAGTTAGTTAATATAAAGCTATATAAATAAACATTCGAATTTACGAATATGTTCTGGGATAAAAAAGAAGGAAAAAAAGTATTGCCGGATCTTCCGCCTTTGCAGTCTCCGTTTAATAAGGATATTTCCAATTCTGCTGAACACTGGGAAGAGGATCAGACATTGGAAAAGCAGACCCTTCCATCCTTTCCAGACTCTCCTATAACAAAAGGATTTTCTCAAGCTGCAATCAAGGATGCTGTAGGCTCCTCATCTACAAAAGATGATTTTGAAGTAGCTGGCTCGCCTCTTCCTGAAGGAAAAGAATTTAAAACAATAGAAATGGAAGAGACAAAAGCCATATCTCCTTCTATTTCCTCAATAGAAAAATCTCTCTCATCAGAAACAATCAAACCCTTTTTAATGCCTCCTCAGCAAAAACAAACTCCTCTTCAAGTACAGGAAATTAATAACGATGTTTCAAATGAGCTATCTCTGCCGCCTTTATTGGCTCCTACGAGACCTCTTCAGTTCTCGCTTCCTCCAACAAAACCTATTTCGTTCTCTGAAGGGAGAAAATTTGAAAAAAATTCAGACATTTTTATCAAAATAGAAAAATTTCAATCGGCGAGACGTGCATTGCAAACTTCGCAGGATCATTTGGAACAGATTGAATCCATTTTAAAAAAAATAAGAGAGATAAAACTTAAGGAAGAACAGGAGCTTGCTTCTTGGGAAAAAGACCTTTCATTGGCAAAATCACGCATTCAAGAAGTAACAGAGAACATTTTTGAAAAAGTAGAATAACATAACATGAGTTTTGAATATATCAAGCTTTCCCACCCTGAAATTATCTATGGAAAAAGAAACTTATTACAATCACAAGTCGAACTTCTTCAAACCTTGCAGCGCTATAAAACCTATCATCAATTAAGAAAAGAAGAACTTTTATTGAAAGTTGCTCTCAAAACAAAAGTTGAAGAGGCGCTTTCTTCACTGGCATCATTAAGCAAGATAATACCTAAGACACATTATGCAGAAGAAGACTCTGATATTTTAGATATCTTTTCTTTCCGTGAAGATAAGAAAGATCTCGAGCGAGAAATCGAGACTATAAGAAATAAGCTTGCTCAATTGCGATGAAACCTAAAAAAATCATAATGAAAAAGTTGGTAATTATTGGTTGTTTCATTTTACTGTTTGTATTTAGCATCATGCTTGCTAGTGCTTTCTGAGCCATTGGAACAAATTCTTGGAAAAAAGCTTCAATAACAGGAAATGTTGTTGAAGGAATTCCCTTTAACAACACTAACTCATGTTCTGATAGTGATAATGGCATCTATTCCTTTATTGCTGGGCAAGTCAGCACACGTTCAACAAGCTGGTTTGGTACATTTTACGGGACTTACAAAGACTCCTGTAAAAATGAATCTTTGCTCTACGAATATTATTGTAATGGTCCTTGGGGTCGATCAATTCAGAAGATAAACTGCGCAAATGGATGTAGTAATGGCGCTTGTATTTCATCATGCAAAGATTCAGACGCAAATGTAAATTATCCTGATGGAAAAAACTACTATAAACAAGGATTTGCTGATGACAGAGTTAATAGCATTGGTAGTTATTATAATGACACTTGTTTGCTAAGAAACCAAACAGGTCCATCTAGTTGGCAATATATCAAAGTATCAAGTTGCAGTGGTTCAAACTGCAATTTACAGGAAGGTTTCTGCTCAAATGGAAAAGTGAGCAATATTGCTTATAGTTGTCCGAATGGTTGTGAAGGAGGGGTTTGCGTCAAAAAGGAGATAGCTATTGATCCTTGCAATCAAAATAACTTTTCCTTGGCTATATTAGTAATAGCAAAAAATGAAAGCGAAATAACTCCAACTCTTCTTTCTAACCTTGAATTAGTTAAAAAAGAATTTTCTAAATCTTTTTTTGAGGCAACAAATAAATATGCAACAATGGATACATCTTATCCAGTTAAAATAATTGTAAATAATACTTTTGATCCTATGCTGTTGACATCCACATGGTCTACTGCGGAAGTAACACAAAAGTTTTACGAAAGCAATCCAGATAATTTTGATTTTATAGCTATATATAAATCATTCGATATTCTTAAAGAAGTAAATTATGATTATAACGTTGCAATTAGAAACTATATTGAAGGTATAGGCTCAACGATAGGAGAGGGTTTTGTAAATACGGGTAGCAAAAGTAGATTAAAGGCAATTACTTATTTTAAAGGAAACAGTAATGAATTAAACATAAACAAACTTGTACTTTATTCCTATAATTTTAATGGAACTCAAAATGCTCTTCTGCATGAAATAGGACATACATGGGGAGTGTATGTTGGAGATGACTTTGTATCTGGAAAAAATAATGCCCAACTTGAAATAAAACAAGATGGAATACATTTCTATCGTGGTCTCAACAATCCTACTTATAACATAGATGCTTTGAATTCTGACCATTGGATTGCTAATGGAGATGGTACATTCAGAAGAATAAATGAAGAGATAGGCAATCCAATTCATAATTATCATCCTATCATGCTTTATTTTATAGTGTATAAATTATAAAAGAGGTTAGACTATAAAGTCCAACCTCTTT
>JBBSYK010000100.1:0-10534 GCA_038045285.1 Nanobdellota archaeon
AAATTAAAAAAGGTAATGAACACTTTTGTGTTCGTTAAAAACGCAAAAGTTTAGTCTTACTAACTAACTTATTTACTAACTAAGTTAGTAAATAAGAAAGGTTTTTATATTCCTATTCCCTGAAAAAAACAGGGAAAGAAAAAAAAGAGGCGATAAAAATGAAAAAATACCTTCTTCTGATAGAAGACGAAGAACTCTGGGGAAAATTTAAAGAAACCATAGATAATGATATCAATAGCGAAATTCTCGAAATGATAAAAGAAAAAGTAAAAAACAAAGGAGGAAAGAAATAACTCGATGTTTCAAAATAAAAAAGGCCAGCTTGCAATTTTTGTAATTATTGCTATTGTCATTGTTCTCGGATTAGTAATATATTTAGTTTTAAGAGAAAAGGTTGATGCTGAAATCCAAAACCCTGAATTCGTTCCAGTATTCAACTATTATTCCTCTTGTATAGAAGATGCATCCAGAGCAGCCATCGATCTAGCAGGAAGTCAGGGAGGTAGAATATTTCCTTCTCAATATGAAATAGGCAATGAGTTTGCACCATTTTCATCACAGCTTTATTTCCTTGGATTCAATGTTCCGTATTGGTATTACATAGCAGGAAATGGAATTATCAAAGAACAAATTCCGTCCAAAAACGACATAGAAAAAGATATTGAAAGATATGTTAAAGAAAAAATTTCAGATTGTGATTTTGAACCTTTTTATAGGCAAGGTTTTACAATAGAATTTGGGGAAAATAATATTAATGTAAATCTAGATAATCAAAAAATCAAAGTTGATGTTCAGCAAGATGTTGTTGTTAAAAAAGAGTCTCAAAGTGCCGCAAAAAACGAATATAAAATAGAATTAGACAGTAAACTAGGAAAATTTTATAATTTAGCCAAAGAAATATATGATGAAGAAAAGAACAAAGCATTTTTGGAAGAATATGCTGTTGATGTTTTAAGATTGTATGCTCCTGTCGATGGAGCTGAAATAAGCTGCAGTCCAAAAATCTGGAAAACATCTGAAGTAATAAATGATCTTAAATCAGGTTTAGAAAATAACATTGCAAAACTAAAATTAAAAGGAAATTATTATAATCTCAAAGATAAAAAAGATGAATATTTCGTTGTTGACAAAGAAACAGACGAACAGGTAAACTTTGTTTATAACAAAGAATGGCCTTCAAAGATCGAAGTTGTGGGAGCAGATGACGAATTAATGATAGCTAACCCTATAGGGAACCAAGCTGGCCTCGGAGCAATGGGATTCTGCTACGCTCCTTACCATTTTGTTTATGATATTAGTTTTCCAGTATTAATCCAAATCCTCGACGGCAGCGAGATATTCCAATTTCCAATAGGAGTAATAATAGACAACAATGTTCCAAGAAACGCAATATTTTCTAAAATAGATGAAGGGGAAAATATAGATATTTGCACATTTAAAACCCAAAATATAAATGTAAATGTTTACGACATCAATCTAAACAAGATTGATAATGCAGATATAAGTTATGAATGTTTTGATCAGTCTTGTAGACTTGGAAAAACAGAAAATGGAGCATTTTCAGGAAAATCGCCTGCTTGTGTCAATGGATATATAACAGCCAAAGCAGATGGTTTTGCCGAAAAGAAACAAATATTCTCATCTAATTCTGAAATAAGCACGGACATTATTCTCGATCGTGAATATGATGTTGAAATTGACCTGCTACTTGGAGAAAAACTTTTAACCAACACAGCAATTGTTTCATTTAATGGAGAAATAAGTAAAACTATTAGTCTTCCTGAAACTAAAAGTATAAAATTATCTGAAGGATTATACAATATAAGTGTTTACGTTTATGGTAATTCAAGCGTTATAATACCTGAAAACACCAAAACTCAATGCACTGAAGTAAGCAAGGGAGGAATTGGAGGATTGTTTGGAGCCACAAAAGAACAGTGCTTTGACATAAAAATCCCTGAAACCAAAATAGAATACGCTTTAATTGGGGGAGGAATTGGAGAACATTATTTCATTGCAAATGATCTTGAAAAAAGAAAAATAAAAATTAAAGTTTCTGAACTTGAAAAGCCAAATTCACTTGAAAAATTACAGTATAACTACGAACTATTCGATAAAATGGGGGTTGATGTAGAATTCTAAATATAAAACCATGAAAAACAAAAATAACATTTTCTCAAACAAAAGAAATATCAAATTTATAGAATTTCTTATAATTTCATCTATCTTCATCCTTTTAATTAATTCAGCATTCGCTGCTCAAGATTTTAATGGAGTCACAGCAAGTGCATCTTATACCTCTCCAGCTAAATATAATTCAAATTATGAAACATACTATTCCAGCTCAGACATACAAACATATTGGCCAGTTTTAAATGATAAAGACAGTTGTAAAGCAAGACAAGATTTAATTTTACAAGTTGCTCCAGCAGGATGCCAGCCTGCCGTAGTCCGTTCAGACTTGCTTGCAGAACAGAATGTACCTGTTTTCTGTCAAATTAACGCATTAAAACTAAATCCTTTAATTAATATTGAAGAAATAAACTATGTCAGATTTATAGGAAAATATCCAAAAGATGTAATAAGTGCGGGATTTCATCCTGCCAGAGCCGCATTAAGAACAAGAGATAAACTTTTAGGATCACCTTTAATTGACAATATTGGATATGCTGTAATAATCTTAAAGAAAAACGAAAAAGAATCTGAAATTCCAGATTTTGTATCAGTAAATCTATCAGGAAAAATTGAATATGATGCAGCAAACCCATTGGGAATCGGAAGATCCGAATTCATCCTTACTGAACAGGATGAAGAAACATGGTTGATGGAAAAAGACAGGCAGAGTTTCTGGAATGGACGTTATTATCTAAGATTAGAAAGAGCTGACCCTAATACTGCCGATATATCTATATATAACGGAATCAACAAAGTTTCTACAATAAGATTAGAAAAAGGAAAAACATCTAACGAAATTTATCTGCCTGGATCATATTGCCAAGCAGGCTTAAGAGCCATCTACGATGGCTTTGTTGCTGAAGAAAGAAGGGCTAAGTTAGAAATTAGCGATGATAAGGGTTCAGAAACTATCGATGTATTCAGAGGAAGCAGAATCCTAAATGGCAAGTGCGTTGTTGAAAGAATAGATATCTCTAAAGGAAATATTGGCGATGAAATTTACTATGTTCATGATAATAAAGAAGAAAAAGCAATGATTTTGCAGATTCTTGACAACAATAGATATGAAATAGATATAAAAGGCAAAAAACAAACTATTAGTGGAGAAAGCTTAAAACCTCTCAATAATATCGGAATTGAAAAAACCGGTAAAGTTTACATAAATTGCGGATATAAAGATAGAATAATTTTACAGCTAAAAGAAGGAAATTCTTTTATAGGAAAAGAAGTTACTTATATTCATGATAAAAAAGAAGAAAGAGCAATAATTCAAAGTACTCAAAAAGGCAAATATGTTATTCAGATTACTGATTCCAAAGATAATCCAATTGAAGTATATCCATCACAAATTAAATTTATCTCTCCATCAAACGAGAAACCTCTTGAAAGCCCCGAAGCAGAAATTGCTTTTCAAAATGCAATAAATGCATATGAAGAAGTTGCAAATAATTATCCTTCTGAAAAAGTTAATCCTTTAACACAAGAGACATATGGAGAAAAAGCTTTAGACGCAGCGATAAAGTTATCTCAAATATATGGCAAAACAGATACAGAAGCAAAACTCTTAAATAAACTCATCGACTTTTATCCATACTCTGAAAATATAGAGAATTATAAAAAAAGACTCAATGAAATCTATTTCGTAGATTCCAGTTTAGCCTCTAACGTTTTATATATTGATAATAAGTACAGAAATATAAGATTAATTGATCTATTTGACCCTATAAAAAAGGCATATGCTGAATTTGCCATATCTGGAAATCCAACTCTAATTAGAGTTGAGCAAAAAAGCGAAACCTCTCTGCCTCCAAAAACAAATGAAAGACTGGATAAAATTAGGCTGGATTATCTAGACTCTGATGAAGTTAGAATAACTCCCTATTGCAAAACTGAAAAAGGTAAATTAAGCACGCCAGAATCTTCCCAAACTCTAAGAATTTCAGAATCCGGAAAAAGCATTTGCGGACAAACTGTTTCTTTAGAAAAAATAAACGTAAGTGAAGTTGCCAAAATTAGACTTGAACCTCTTGTAAGAGGAGCTGATTCAGAAGTTAATTTGACTGTCAGAATTGGCATAGAAAAAAGAGCCTTAAAACTCTCTCCAGATAAAACAGAAGAAATGATTGAAAATCTTAATAAAAGTGTTGAAAAATGGGAATCCATATCTAAAGGATTAGAGAAAGCAGTAACAGGAATGAAAGCAGCCTGCTTTGCAACAGCTGCTGTCTTGCAAGCTAAAACTTTCATAACTGGATTAAGCGGTGAAGGGGTCGCAAGGCAAAATGTAATGAGGGGAGAAAAAGGATGGAATGTAAAATGCCAGGAAATAGTTGCAAAAGGCCAGGCAGCAAATTTAAATGATTGCTTCCTGAAAAATTCAGCCCAGATAAACGCCGATGTGAAAGCAACATCTGAAGCAATGAAAGAAATAAATTCCAAAATCAAGGAAATAGAAACTCCGCTCAAAACTTCTTCAGGAATATTCGGCTCTCTCGGCTTGGAAAGCAGCGTTGACAGAAATGCCTCCGCATATAGATACGCAACCTATCTAACAAACGCATACAAAGGACAACAAGTTCCTGATAAAGATGGAACTCCGGTGCAAATTGAAAATCTTATCAATGCTAAAGACGGATATGACAAAGGTGAATACACTTATGATCAATTAAAACAATACGAGCTCTATCTACGAATGCAGAGAAGCAGTGCTTCAGATATAGTAAAAAAGAATTACGAACTAGAAGCAAAAAGAGCTTCTGAGAAAATCGGGGAAAATAAAAAATATATACAGCAATTCGAAGAAGCTAGAGGTCTAGAAAAGTTAGGGTTTGCTTATCCCACATCAATAAATGCTGGCGGAACACAAAAAGTTTATTCAAATGTTGTTGAAGTTAATAAGTTACCAGATTCTATAAAACAAGAATTTGCCAAAGATAAGGACATAACAGCCAGTGCAACAATCTCTGTAAATCCAATCGACAGAGGAAAACAAGGAAAATTTGAGGGAGGAAATTATATAGCTGGCCTTCAAAAAACTCAGAATAACCAATATGTTATAAAGAAATTAATAAGTGTTAATTCTGCCGGAATCGCATTACCCGAAGACGTCAATGCTGGACAGTTTAGCTCAGTATATAATATAGGCACAATAATCTCTCAAGACTCTGTCAAATACAACAACAGATACCAAAATCCAGAAGTTAAATATTTTGAAACAGAGCCATACAAAGGAATGCCTACAATTGTTCCATTTGACACATTAAGAGGATGGTATGCTGCTACGAAGCAAAACATGCCTGTTTTTGGAGGCATTGGTGCCTTTGAATCCAGCGGCAGAGTTGCCAGCTTCTATCTCTGCAATGTAGGAGATAACGGAAGAGAGCAATTCCAAGAAGGTTTAGGCGACGATATTTGTGAGCTAATCAATCTAAATACAGGCCAGCCACTAAATCAATTCCCTGGATTAGATGAAACACAAGCAAGAACACTAGTAGGAAGAGCTGTTAACGCGCTGACAGAAGCAGCTAATCAATACAAAAACAGTATTGTCAGAATTCAAGGAGAAAGTTTCAAAGTTGGCAAGCCTGCTTTAAATATTCCAGCAACACAATGCCAGGATTTCATGGATCCTAAAGACTGTTATTTAATGTTCAATGTCTGTGATCCTGTTATTTGCCCTGCATCAAGATGCGACTTTGGCGGTAGATACCCTGTCGCTGATGTAATTCAAACAGGAATTGTCGGAAGCACATTATTATGCCTTCCAAATGTAAAAGAGAAAATAATAGTTCCTGTTTGTTTAACAGGAATACAAGCTGGTGTCGACGGCTACGTCTCAATATTAAAGAATCATAGAGATTGCTTGCAGGAGAACTTAGCAACAGGAAGAACAGTTGGAATTTGCGACCAAATCTATTCTATCTATGCTTGTGAATTCTTCTGGAGACAAGTCGCGCCTGTTGCTAATGTCTTGCTTCCAAAATTAGTTGAAGTCGCCTATGGCGGTGGCGTGCCAAGAGGAGGAGGAGAATACGCAACAGTTGCAGGTGCCTGGCAAAACACGCAAAAATCCATAAATTACTTCACTAACACTTATGCAGTAAATTCCCTCAAAGCATTCCAACTCCGTTCCATAGAAGAAGCAGGAACACCATTCTGCAAAGCATTTGTGTCAGCAAAAGCACCAACAGCATTTAAGAGCCTTATTGAACCTGATAGTCCTCCTCAATTCCATGCATGGTTCTCTTCAATCAAGCACTCTGATGCCACAGTTCCTGCAACAGCGCAATATAAAGTATTCTATCATATCTTTGCAGGAAAAGATTCAGGAGTTCAATACAGAGTGTACTTAAAAGGCGCTCCAGAAGGCTCTTATTATTACACATCTCCTGTTTTACATTTAGCATCAGGCTTTATTGCGAGAGGCGAATATAGATCAGAAACAATAGATCGCACAGCCCCAGAGGGCTATAAAGAGCTCTGTGTCGATGTTAATGGAGAAGAAAAGTGCGGATTCAAAGAAGTCTCAACTTCATTCGCTGTTAATTACATGAGAGATTTATACGCAAAAGAGCAAATTGAATCTAGCAATATAGTGTCAGAAAAATCTTGCATTGGTGGTGAAGCGAGCCTTGGCGCAATTTTAGCAAACACTAATCCGCAAGCTGCTGGTGAAGAAGCTGCTCTCCCACAAATATACAACAGAGGAATAGTGAGAATCTGTGCATCTCAAAATCCTGGAAGTGCAACAGAGCCAACACGCTTCACTGATATGGGGTATTGTGATGATCCCAAAATAAGATGTTGGCTTGATACAAACAGCATAAAAAATGCAATTACAGAAAATAACAAGTATCTACAAAATAAAACTCTTAGTGAAGTTACAGATATACAAAGAAAAGCTCTCGAGGATAAAGCCCTTATTTTACCTCAAGATAAAGCAAATCTGCAGATTGATCAATTTAGAAGAGAAGTTGCCTTTATCATCGCCCCAGACTATAAAGGATCTGATGATGTTAATATGATGAAATCTGCTGTTGACTCAGAAATAAAGAAAATTGATAGTGCATTTGGAGAAAAGCTCGAAATGCTTTTTTTCAATCATCATAAAGCATCTGTGCTTTTAATGAAAGCACAATTAAAGAATGCCTTTTCTCTTGCCTTTTTGAAAATAGGTAAAAAAGACATTGCTAAAACTGCAACAATTCCCAATAATCAATTACCTTCTCTGCCAACCGAAGGAACTTCAGAAACAATTCCTGGTCCTGAAACAGGATCAGGAACAGATAGTGAAAAATTAGCGAAAGAACTCTCGATAGGAGAAGAAGTCTTATATCAAGGAGAAAAAGCAACAATACAAAATATTAATAATAATAAATACACAATAAAACTAGAAGAAACCGGAGAAAATAAAGAAGTGACTATCTCAGATATAAAACATATAGAAGGAACAACTCTACCAGAAACAAATATTCCTGAAACAGTATCTGTTCCAGATACAGAAAAAAATGTTGAAGTTTTTAGTTTATCTGAGATTTATGATCAAAAAAAACCGGGAGGTTTTGAAAACGATATTTTATTAAATGGAAAAAAAACAAATCCTGAAATCTATATCCAATCAAATAAATTATGGATAAGAAATAAATTGTTATTCGATTACTTATATCCCGATACTGCAATAGGAACAATTATAGGAGCAACAACCTCAGAAGGAACTGGAAGCAAAATAAATTTGCTTGCTTCTGCAAAAGATAAATTAGGGCAAAAGCTATTTAACAAGCTAAATGGAGCAATTATTATAGGTAAAGAAATAAAAACCGAAGAACCAAAAGAAGAAACAGGATCAGGATTTGGTCAACTTGAAGGCGAACCAGAAAAAAGTAATCTTCCCAAATAAAATTACTTTGAAAATGAGTCTACTTTTGGACCACTACCATCATTTTGTGGAATTCCATTTGTTGAAACATTAGCATTATTTGCATTTGTTCTTCCAAAATAACCGCAAGAATTCATCGTATTAAGGCTATACATTCCTCTTGTACTATGTAAAACTAATGTTCCATTTGGAGTAATCTCTCTCTTAGTACCTGCTTTAGGAATTAAATAAAAATTAAGAGCATTAGTTCGAGGTGTACTTGCCAAAGGAGCATAAAACTCCTCTCCAGCTATTACTAATGTATTTATACTATAATCGGCATCTGCTTCTGTATAATTAACAACACCATAAGCAACTCCCCCGCTATTAAGATTTATCGCCTGTCTCTTTGTTTTTGTTCCATCTGGACCAGAAGCAGATAGATTTGCTTTTCCTAACAATTCCCCTTGAGAATTAGTTATTGAAGTAGGAACATAAACTCTTGTTGAAAGAGGCTCTACTTTCCTTGCCCCATCATCTATAACAATAGAAGTATTATCCATAGCATATAGAATTATATTTGGATGTTCATTTGTTCTTGGTTCAACAGCTTTTCCAACCGCATATTGTCCTCCATCTCTTATAACATATTCTAAAGAGAAAGGAGATTGATCACCTGTTACTTTACTAAGCTTATTACTAGTAACATTCCAAGAAGAATCATAATTTTGAGGCGCTATAGGTGCTGAAGACATCGAAAGTAATTGATCTATTGTTTCTGAAGTTCCTTCGGTTGGCAGAGAAGGTAATTGATTATTGGGAATTTGACTGACCGCATTTTCACTCTTATCTCTCTTGCATCCCATTGATGCTCCTGTAAGAGCAACAGTTCCTGCCAATAACAATGATGTTAGTGTGTTTTTCATATCCTTTCCAGAAAAACAAGGTATTTAAATCTTTCGGTTTTGTTACTATCTAAGAATTAAGACAAAATGTGAAGATTAAGAAGAAAAAAATAATAGATCCCAAGTTTACAAGTTACAGCCTTTTCATAAAATAAGGCTTGTTTTTATCCTCGATTAAAAATGTATTTACGCAACGAAGGGCGGTAGTTACCTGATTTACATAAATTCTCTTAAATTAAATATTTCAACTAATTTTCTTTGTGTATCGTTAAGCCTTGTTAACTGATAATTAATTTTGAATAGGATGCGGGAGCTAGGATTCGAACCTAGGAAGGCACTGAGCCAACGGAGCCTAAATCCGTCCCATTAGACCACTCTGGCACTCCCGCACATGGTAGAACCATGAATTTTCAGTATAAAAATATAATGTTGAAAAAACTATGAAAAAACAGCCCATTATTATGTCAAGAACCCTCGAACTGAAGTAGGGGGATTGCGCAAATACAAATCTGGAGGTTTCAAAGTCTTCTATAATCTAATTTAAGAAAAGAACTACTTCCTACTCTTCTTCTCAGCAGCCAGAACCTTAGCTTTAAGTTTATCTTCCAAATCCAAACGATCTATAAGTTCCTTGTATCTATTTCTTATTGTTACTTCTGTAATTCCAGCCACATCTGCCACTTCTCTCTGCGTCTTTTTTTCATCATTTATTAGAGCAGCTACATAAAGAGCAGCTGCAGCCACTCCGGCCGGTCCTCGGCCAGATGTAAGCTCTGAAACATCTGCTTTCTTAAGAATTTTTAACGCATGATTTTGCGCCTTAGGAGACAAATGAAGAATAGAAGAAAAACGAGATATGTAATCTTTTGGTGAACTTGGTGTTACTTTTATCTTTAATTTTCGAACGATGAATCTATAGGTTCTGCCTATTTCCTTTCTCTCAACATCCGATGCAGATGCTATTTCATCTAAAGTACGAGGAATGTTATATGAACGGCAGGCGGCATATATACATGCTGCAATAACCGATTCCATCGATCTTCCACGAACAAGACCTCTCTGCAAAACAAAATTATAAACCCTTGATGCTTCATCTCTTACAACTGATGGAAGAGTAAGAAAACTAGCTACTCTCCTTAACTCAGCCATAGCCAAACGTAAATTGCGTTCAATAGAAGTTGAAACTCTCTCCTGCCATTTCTTCAATCTTAAAAATTTCCTAGTCTGTCCAGCCTCCAGCTTATAAATATCAGATATTTCCCCCACATTAGTAGTTAGTCCTTTATCAAATTTCTGCAGAGACATAGGTGCTCCACCCCTTCCTTTTTTATCTGATTTATCAAACTGCCCCCCCACATCTTGGCCTGTATCTACCATCTTTTCTTCAACAATCAATCCGCATTCATTGCAAATAATCTCACCACGTTGATCATCATATGTAAGATCGACGCTGCCACATTCTGGACATCTTTTTACATAACTCATTTGGAATTTTTAAAGGGAAAGGTTTAAAAAACTTACTGTTAGATGAGTATTTAAATCTTTCTGTTATCAGATATTGACAACTTAACGTCACATTTATATAGTTAAACATCTTCTT
>JBBSYK010000101.1:0-20827 GCA_038045285.1 Nanobdellota archaeon
AAAAGAAGATGTTTAACTATATAAATGTGACGTTAAGTTGTCAATATCTGATAACTATTAAATTTAAATAGTTCGGATGATTATGAATATTGTGAGAAATTAGCTGAAATTATTGTTGAAGGATGATTATTGGAGTTGTTACTAGCTATTTTGAGATTATTGAGTTTCGTAGAAACATTTAAAAAGCCAGTTTTATAAACTTTTAAAGAACTAGTTACTGTATTATCTATATTACCCATGCACGTCCTACAGCCAAAACATACTAAATTGAAACCTGAAGAGGTAAAAGTCTTACTTGAGAAATTTAATATTTCATTATCCCAGCTGCCGAAGATAAAGGCAGTTGATCCGGCAGTTCCTGAGGGAAGCAAACAAGGAGATATTTTAAAAATAGAAAGAAGGGAGGGAGATAAAATTCAAACTTTTTTTAGAGTTGTAGTCTAATTATTATGCAAAAACAAAAAAATATCATAGTTAGAAAATATCTAGAGCAACATTCTCTGGTGGAATCCAATATTTTGTCCTTTAATAACTTTATAAATATTAGGATGCAGCAAATTGTTGATGAAATGAATTCTAATATTTCCAATGAAGAGGTTGAAATTAAGCTTGGAAAAATTAGAATTGAAAAGCCTAATCTTATTGAATCAGATGGAAGTACTAATTTAGTTACTCCTACTATTGCCAGACTTCGAAATCTTACTTACAGCGCCCCAATTTTTGTTGAGTTAACTGTTAAGTTTGCTGGACAAAGCGATAGTTCTGAAGTTGAAATAGGAAGGATTCCTATTATGGTTAGGAGTGCAGTTTGCAATACATATGGTATGAACAGAGAACAATTAAGACAGCTGTTTATGGATCCTTTGGATCCTGGTGGATACTTTATTGTAAATGGCAATGAAAGAGTTATGGTTATGAGCGAAGATCTCGCTGCAAATCAGCCATTTATAGAAGAAGGCAGACATGGTTTAAATGTCCGATTCTTCTCTCAAAGAGGCTCTTATAGAATTCCAACTACTATTTCTGAAACAAATGATGGAATTCTAGAAGTTAGCTTTAGCAGATTAAAGAGCATCCCTGCTTTGGTAATGTTAAAAGCACTGGGTTTAATAAAAGAAGCAGATATTTCTAAGAGTATTAATTGCGAGAGTGATTGTTTAATTGTAAATTTGTATGAATTTGCGAAAATTCAAAGTACAGAAGACGCGATGCTTGCAATTGCAGAAAAGTCAGGTATTCAGGGAACTAAGAAAGAAATTCTTGATAGAGTTAAACAAAGAATTGACTCTTTCTTCCTCCCGCATATTGGACTGGAAAAATCAGCAAGAATTGAAAAATCACTAACTTTGAGCAGATTGATTAATTTGTATATCAAAGCAAAGGAAAATGATAAGATTAGAACTGACAAGGACCATTATGCAAATAAGAGAGTTAAGTTATCTGGAGATTTAATGTCTGACTTATTTAGAGTTAATCTCGGCATACTTGTCAGAGATATTCAATATTCATTGCAGAAAGTTGCTAAAAGAAAGAAATTTTATTCAATAAAAACAATTGCAAAGTCAACTTTATTTAGCCAGAGAATTGAGAGTGCAATTGCAACCGGCAGCTGGATTGGAGAAAGAAGCGGCGTGACTCAGAATATGAAAAAAACTAATTATCTTGAAATGTTATCACAATTACAAAGAGTTTCAAGTATGCTTCCTGGAGAGCAAGAGAATTTCATGGCGAGAACATTACATCCAACTCATTATGGGAGATTTTGCCCTACAGAAACTCCTGAAGGAACTGAAATTGGCCTTAGAAAAAATCTTGCATTATTAAGCAGAATTTCTACTGCGGTTGAATTTGATGAAAACTCTGCATTTAAATTATTTAATGAATCTGGTTTGAATAAGGAAAATGGAAAAGACGTTTTCCTTAACGGCCGATTTATTGGATATGTTGTAGATACTAAAGATTTTGTTAAACAAGTAAGAAAAGCAAGAAGAGAGTGCCGATTACCAAAAGAACTTAGTATACGGTATGATCATTTGTTTGATCAAATTGCAATTTCTATTGAAGTTGGAAGAGTTTTGAGGCCTCTTATTGTTATTGAAGATGGAATAAGCAAATTGAAAGATGATCATTTAATTTTATTGGAAAACAACAAACTAAAGTGGGTTGATCTTGTCAGAGAAGGCATTATAGAATATATTGATGCAGCTGAAGAGGAAAATGCTTTAGTTGCTCTTAGAATGGAAGAAATTACTCAGGATCATACTCATTTAGAAATTCATCCAATTGATTTATTTGGACTTATAACTAGTTTAGTTCCTTTTGGAAATCATGACCAGTCTTCTCGATTGAATAGAGGCAGCAAGACTTTAACACAGAGTTTAGGAATATATGCTGCTAATTATCTTGTGCGTCTGGATACTGATGTCTCGATATTGCATTATCCTCAAAAGCCGCTTGTAAGAAGTTTTATTTATGATACGTTGGAAGTTTATCCTGCTGGACAGAATATTATTGTTGCTATAATGCCTTTTGAAGGATATAACATGGAAGATGCAGTTGTTTTAAATAAAGGAAGTGTAGACAGGGGCATGGGAAGAAGTACATACTTTAGACCTTATTCCGCAACTGAACTGCAATATGCTGGAGGATTGTCTGATGAAATTTTAGTTCCAGAGAAAGACGTTGCAGGCTATAGAACTGAATCTTTATATAGATTTTTAGAAGACGATGGAATTGTTTATCCAGAAGCAGATATGAAAGAAAGCGAAGTTATTATCGGCAAGGTAACTCCTCCAAAATTCCTTAGTGAAGCAAAAGACATTAGCATTCAGGCAAAAAAAGAAGCGAGCGTAGCTATCAGACAAGAAGAGAGGGGAACTGTAGACGCGGTTTTTATTACAGTTGATCAAGAAGGAAATAAGATCGTTCAAGTAAGATCAAGAGACTCAAGATTGCCTGAACCTGGAGACAAGTTTTCAACTCCTCATGGTCAGAAAGGAGTTGTTGGCCTTGTAGCTGATGCTGAAGATATTCCATTTACTTCTAAAGGGGTTAAACCTGACCTTATATTCAACCCTCATGGTATTCCAAACAGAATGACTGTTGGTTATTTAATTGAGCTTCTTGCCGGAAAAACCGCTTCCCTGTCTGGAAAAATAATGGACGGAACTTCTTTTACTGGACAGAAAGTTGAGGACTTTGAGAAAATGCTGAAGGAATTAGGATTTAGCTATGATGGAAAGGAAACCATGTATCATGGTATTACTGGGAAAAAACTAGAAGCTAAAATTTATATTGGCAATATGTATTATCTTAAATTAAGGTATATGGTAAAGAATAAGATCCATGCTAGAGCTTCTGGAAAAGTTACATTATTGACAAGACAACCAATAGAAGGAAGGGCAAGAGGCGGTGCTTTGAGACTTGGAGAAATGGAGCAGCAGGCATTAGCAGGACATGGAGCTTCACTTCTACTGAAGGAAAGATATGATTCAGATAAAACCATTGTGCATATCTGTAAAGATTGCGGAAATATGACTTATGAAGACACCTTAAGAGATAAAATTGTTTGTAACTTATGCAACAGCGTAGAAATTGAACCAATTGAAATTTCATATGCATTTAAGCTATTAGTTGATGAACTATTAGGATTAGGTATTCATACTTCATTTGAATTAAAAAACAAATTTGAACAATAAAAATGATAAGACGATTACAACCTGGACAAGAAACTTATGGGCTTAGATTAGTAGATGATACATCTTGCTACAATGAAGGAATTATCGACAGTGATACTGATTTTCGTGAATTGTTAAAACGTGTGTTATGTATGCCTGGGAAAGTACCCCCAGTACACAGTAAACCTGGAAAACTTGTAATTATAAGACATGTTAATAATATTTTGAATTTAGGAGGATTAAAATGAGGGAAATGTATTTCAGAAAACAAGTAAGAGCATTAAAGTTTAGTTTAATGAGTCCTGAAAGAATTAAAAAGATAAGTACTGCAAAGGTAGTTACACCTGAGCTGTATGATATTGATGGTTTTCCAGTGGATGGCGGACTTATGGATTTAAGGCTTGGAGCTATTGATCCTGGAGTAAGATGCAGAACATGCGGGAAAAGAGTAAAAGAATGTTCTGGGCATCCCGGAAGTATTGAACTGGCAAGACCAGTTTTTCATATTAAATATATTCCATTAATTGAAGTATGTTTAAGGAGTTTTTGTCCATCTTGCGGAAAATTGACTTTGAGTGATGAAAAACAAAAAGAATATACTCCAAGTGAAAGAGCAAAAAAAGCAAGGGATGCGAAAAAATGCCCTCATTGCAGTGAAAGTATAGAACGAGTTAAACTTGACAAGCCAGTTACTTTTATGATTGGAAAGAAGAGACTTAATGCAATAGAGGTAAGGCAAAGACTTGTTCTTATAAAAGATGAAGAATTAAAGAAAATAGGAGTAAATTCTAAAACATGCAGACCTGAATGGACTGTTCTTTCTTTATTGCTAGTGCCGTCTGTTACTGTTAGACCATCAATAACTCTTGACAGCGGTGAAAGAAGCGAAGATGATTTAACACATAAACTTTCAGATATTATAAGATCAAATCAAAGACTATGGGAAAATTTGAATGCGGGAGCACCAGAGGTAATTATAGAAGACCTTTGGGATTTATTACAGTATCATATAACCACTTTCTTTGATAATACTATTGGCAAGATTCCTCCAGCTAGACACAGATCAGGACAGCCCTTGAAGACAATTACAGAAAGAATTAAGGGGAAAGAAGGGAGAATAAGACATAATCTTGCGGGAAAAAGAGTCAATTATTCGGCGAGAACAGTTATATCTCCAGATCCATTCATTAAAATTAATGAAGTCGGTGTTCCTTTGGAAATTGCTAAAATTATTACTGTGGCTGAAGCTGTTACAACAATTAATATAGAATCTTTAAAAGATCTTGTAAGAAAAGGGGATGAATATCCTGGAGCAAATTATGTTATTAGAACTGATGGAAAGAGGAAAAGAATAACAAATGATTTGAAAGAAGAATTATGTGCAGAAATTCAGCCCGGTTATAAAGTCGAGAGACACATTAGGGATGGAGATGTTGTTCTATTTAATAGACATCCAAGTCTTCATAAGCAAAGTCTGATGGCTCATATGGTAAGAGTATTACCGCATAGAACATTTAGATTGCATCCTGCCGCTGCATTTCCTTACAACGCAGACTATGATGGAGATGAAATGAATATCCATTCTCCCCAAACTGAAGAAGCAAGAGCAGAAGCAATAATTCTTTTGGATGTAAAAAATAATATTATTTCATCTAAAAATAATATAAATTTAGTAGGAACAATTGCTGATTCAATTACTGGTGCATATTTATTAGGGAAAGATAAACTTAGCAAGGATGAAGCAGATCAACTTTTATTTTCTGCGAATATTAGAAATAATATTACAACTAAGGAAATTTCTGGGAGAGATGTTTTTGCCCAGCTTATTCCAAAGGGTTCTAACATTAAAATACCCCATGAAATAATCGGCAGCAATAGTTTTGGTGTTGAAGAAGGTGAAATGATTAAAATTATCGATAGAGAGTTTGGCAGAGAAGAGGCTTTAGATTCCATACAAAAAGCATTTATTTTAGGAGCATTATATTTGTCAAGGAAGGGTTATACTCTTTCAGTTCAAGATCTTAGTGTGTCTGAAAAAGTCAAAAAAGAAGCTAAAGCAGTGGTTGATGAAGCAGAAAAAAAGACTGCTGATGTAACCAAAGAATTTGAAGGAGGATTAACGGCGCGTCTTCCTGGAAAAAATCTTGAAGAAACCAGAGAGATAAAAATTGCAAGAATTTTGAATGAAGTAAGAACAGATATTGGCAAGATAGTACAAGAAAATTTCCCTGTCGACGGCAATGTTAATAAAATGATCAGCGCTAAAGCTGGAGGAAGCATGTTAAATATTACTCAAATTGCTTGTTCTGTTGGACAACAATCTTTATGGAATAAAAGAATCAGCTTTGGATATATTGATAGAACACTATCATTTTTTAAACGCAATGATATTGGAGCTGAAGCTAGAGGATTTATCAAATCTTCTTTTTCTGATGGATTGAAACCCACAGAGTTCTTTTTCGGAGCTATTACTGGAAGAGATGCATTAATGGATCTTGCATTAAGAACTCCTAAATCCGGATATCTTTACAGAAGGTTAGTTAGTGCACTTCAAGACTTAAAAGTTGAATATGACAGCAGTGTTAGAGATGCATCTGAAAACATAATTCAATTTGCATATGGTGACGATGGCAAAGATGTTTCCAAACTTCATCTTAAAGATCAAAGCATAACTCCTGGAGAAGCAGTAGGGGTAATTACTGCTCAAAGTTTTGGTGAAGCTTCTACCCAAATGGTTTTAAACGTCTTTCATCATGCTGGCGTAGCTCAAATGCAGATTACACAGGGTTTGCCTAGATTAATTGAGATTCTTGATGCAAGAAGGCAGCCATCTACTCCACTAAGCGAGATTTATCTTATTAAAGAATTTAACAATGAAAAGGATGCAAAAGTAATTGCAGAAAAAATTAAAGAAGTAAAATTAAAAGAAATTTCTTCTCAAATTAAAATAGATTTTGCAAATAAGAAAATAGAAATACAAATTGATGGAAAAGCATTGAAAGATGTGCATCTTGGATTTGAAAAAATTGTTGAGAAACTCCATGATAAAGGATTTAAAGTTAAAGGTGGAGATATGAAAATTAAAATTAGTGTTAATGAAAACAATTTTAAAGAAATTTATAAACTTAAGGAAAAACTGAAAGAAACCGTTATCTCTGGAATTAAAGGAGTATCACAAGTTATCGTAACCTCGCGAGGAAGGGATTTTTTAATACAGGCTGCTGGTTCTAATTTGAAAGAGATACTGCAAGTTAAAGGAATTGATAAAGACAGAGTAGTTTCAAATGATATTCATGATGTTTCAGCAGTTTTGGGCGTTGAAGCAGCTCGGCAAACAATAATTAATGAAATTAAAGCAGTTTTAGAAGTACAAGGATTAGATATTAATGAAAGACATTTGAAACTTGTCGCAGATGCTATGACTTCTTCTGGAGTTGTTAAGGGAGTTACTAGAATGGGAATTATCTCAGATAAAGCGAGCATATTAGCAAGGGCGACATTTGAAACTCCCGATAAACAATTTATTAATGCAACAATTCAAGGAGGCAGAGATGAATTAAGCTCTGTTATTGAAAATATATTACTCAATCAACCAATTCCAGTTGGAACTGGATTGCCTGGGCTGCTTGTTAAGATTACCGGTCCTCTTGTAAATAAAAAACTTGAAAAAGAAAAGAAGATTGATTAGAAGTTGATATAACAGTTTAATTTTTATTATGATGAAATTTCAAGAACCCTTGGACTAAACCTGGGCGTGTTCGGGTTCTTGAGCACCATCAAGATTTGATTTGCTTGCCCTCGAACTGAAGTAGGGGGATTGCGCAAATACAAATCTTGAGGTTTCAAAAATAATAAGAATTTATTTTACTGGCAGTAACCTTGAAAAATAATCATCTTCTATCCTTTGTTCTAAAAAATATACTGCTTGTGTAAATCTATCTATATCTAATGGTTTAGTGGAAGTTCTTGTATTGAATTCTTTTGCTTTATCAATCAACTCAATAATTTCTTCAATATTTTTATAACCTTCTTCCACATTCCTATAATTTCCATCAAAAGATGCCCAAATAAGAGACTTTATTCTTTTATTGATTTGATATTTTTCTACACAATTTCTGCAATAATCAATTGCTCTCTGAATCATGCATCTAAAAAATAAATGTTTATTTAAAACTTTCTATTTTTTGAAATCAAAAAGACTATGCTCTAGCTAATGCTAAAACTGACGAGATATATCGACGGCAATAAAATAGATACATTTAAATACTCTTTCGATAAAAGAGTTTTATAAGATGAAAATTAATTTTCTTCCAGAAATAAAAGTAATAAAATATTTAAAGAAAAAATGACAGTTTTAGATTTACAGACAATAAGATATATTAATCTGCTTGATAATACAGCTAAAGTGAAAACTAGAAAGTGTTTTGTTTATAATAATGCGATTATTTTTGCTGTAACCGGGCCAATGATATTAAAAGCTATTGGACCAAATGCCAGAAATATAAGATTTATTCAAGAGAAACTTGGGAAAAGAATTAGAATTATAAAAGAAGCTTCTGGAGTTGAAGATGCTGAAAGATTTGTCAAAGATATAGTCTTTCCAGTAAACTTTAAATGTCTGGAGATTAAAGATAATTCGTTTGTTCTTACTGCTGGAGGTATTCAAAGCAAAGCTGCATTGATTGGCAGGAATAAGAGAAGATTTGATGAACTCAGACAAGTTATGAAGGATACTTTTAATATGGATTTAAAGATTGTTTAGCTTGATTTATAGAGGATTTTGAAAAACCCCAAAATCCTCTAAGAATCGCTTTGAAAACCATTTGAAACCTCAAGATTTGTATTTGCGCAATCCCCCTACTTCAGTTCGAGGGCAAGCAAATCAAATCTTGATGGTGCTCAAGAACCCGAACACGCCCCGGTTTAGTCCAAGGGTTCTTGACAATAAGGGTTATTCAAAGCTCTCTATAAAATACCCTTTTTCCCGCAGCTTTCTATTTACAGTATTGCTTATATAACCATTGCATCCTCTAGCAATTTTATTTATATCTCTAAAGTTATAATGAATCATCAAGAATTTCCCAACCGCTTCATATATTGGATTGATCGACATTCTATTTTCGAAATTTGATCTATCCAATTCATCAATAAATTCAGTTACATATTTTTTCAGAAACATACGATCACTGAGAGAGAGAGAAATATCAAAAAAATATTCAAGAGTTGCTCGTGCTTCTTCCAAAACTTCTTTCTTATTTTCTGACCAATAACACATTAAAAAATCATAAGAATTAGATATATAAAACTTTCTTTCCTTAAAAATATGCAGTCAACAGAAGAGTTTAAAAAGCAAAAAAATCAAGGATAATTACTAATAAAAATAATAATTTAGACAAAAAGATTAAAATGGGATTAATGAATGCACGGAAAATGATGAAGAAACAGAGAAAGTTTAAATGGAGTCAGAGAGCCTATAAAACGAGAATGCTGGGTCTTAGAGAAAAAGCAGATCCTCTTGAAGGTGCATCCCAAGCCCGAGGAATTGTAATTTCCAAATTTCAAAAAGAAGCCAGACAGCCAAATTCTGCAATGAGAAAATGCTGTAAAGTTCAACTTATCAAGAATGGAATTCAAGTCGGAGCATTCATGCCAGGAAATCTGGCTCAAAAATTCGTTGATGAACATGATGAAGTTATTATTGAAAGAATTGGAGGAAGAATGGGAAGATCCAAAGGAGATATTCCCGGAATTAGATTTCAAGTAATTAAAGTAAACGAACAACCTTTGCATTTGCTTGTAAAAGGCAAGATTGAAAAAGGAAGGAGATAAAATGACTGCACGAAGACTTACACCTTTTGAATTAGAAGAAATAGCTAAGCAGCAGAAAGTTAGCAAGAATTTTATAGGATTAGTTGAGCCATCGAATATGTATGGAGCGATAGAAAAAGTAAGAGAAGATTTTGATACTAATTTTTTTGTAATGGGACCCATTTATGATGAAAGAGAGGGGAGAGCATATCTGATTTATCAAAATAAACATTTAAAGGACTTTAAGGGCTTAATAACAATAAAATATCCGAGAGCAGGAGAAAGACAAATTAATGAAGAGTTTGTTATTATGGCTCGGATATCTTCCTCTAGTTATCTTTATATTCCTTCTACTATTTTAACTAATAATCCTTATGTTAAACATAGCCTTGAATTGTTTAGACTTTTTGATATAGATTCAAAAAATATAGGAGGTTTAATGCAAGATGGATGAAGAAACAAACAAAGAAGAATTTAAAATTTTTGAAATTTATGATGTTTCCGGAATATTGATAAAAGATCCTGCGCTTAAATCGCATATAAACTTAAGCTCGAAACTTTTGGTAAAATCTTATGGAAGAAGAAAAGATAAATTTTCTACAAGCAGAATTAATATTCTTGAAAGATTGGCAAATAGACTTGCTGTGCCTGGACATGTTGGTAAAAAGCACAAAATTATAACTTCATGGAGTTCTGGAAAGTTTAATAAGAATATGAAGACAATATTGAATGTATTATCTATGATTGAAAAAACTACTGGAAAAAATCCCATCCAAGTTTTAGTTGATGCAATTGAAAATTGCTCACCTAGAGATGAAATTACTGTCATTGAGTCTGCTGGAGCAAGATACCCTCAAGCTGTTGACACAAGTCCAATGAGAAGAGTTAATTTAGCAGTACGATGGATTATACAAGGAGCTTATGCAAAATCATTTGGCAAAAAGATTAAAATGGCTAATGCTCTTGCTAATGAAATAATCTCAGCGGCAAAAGGCACTATGGAAAGCTATGCTATGATAAAAAAGAATGAATCTGAAAAACAAGCTGATGCTGCAAGATAAGATTGATTTTAGTGATAATTTAAATTCATATTGAAGGCGGCAAGTAAAGATTTAAAAACCTTCTTCATTATCAAAAAATATTCTCAAATATTATTGAGTTTAATTAATAACGACATGGTAGAAAAGGAAACAAGTTTGCATAAGATACAAAGGCTGACAAATCACCAGGAAAATATAAGAAATGTAGCTACCAGCGCGCATATACATCATGGAAAAACTGCTTTTACTGACGTGCTTTTAGCAGCTGCAGGATTAATGTCTTCAAAAGCAGCAGGCGATTTAGAGGAGGGAATGACCACATGGCAACATGCTGATGAACAAGAAAGATTAATGACTGTTGATGCTGCAAATGTATCTATGGCGCATGAGTTTCTCGGCCAGGAATATTTAATCAATTTAATTGATACTCCTGGGCACGTTGATTTTGGAGGAAATGTCACCAGAGCCATGAGAGCTATAGACGGCACATTTGTATTAGTTTGTGCTGTGGAAGGAATTATGCCTCAGACTGAAACTGTCTTGAAGCAAGCACTTCGTGAAAGAGTTAAACCTGTTTTATTTATTAATAAAGTCGATAGATTAATCAAGGAGTTAAAACTTACACCTGAACAAATGCAAGAAAGATTTGTGAAGCTTATTGGAGAATTTAACAGTTTGATTATGCAGATTGCAGAACCAGAATTTAAAGAAAAATGGAAAGTTAATGTTCAGGATGGAAGTGTTGCTTTTGGTTCGGCAAGAGAGAATTGGGCTTTATCAATTCCATTTATGAAAAAAGGAAATGTGAGTTTTAAGGATGTAATAAAACTTTATGAAATGAATGAAGAAGACAGGAAAAAATGGGTTTGGAAAAATGCGCCATTATTTGAAGTTGTATTAGATATGGCAGTTAAACATCTGCCTAATCCTTTGGAGGCTCAAAAATATAGAATTCCTAAAATATGGAAAGGAGATTTAGACAGTAAATTCGGACAAGACTTATTAGCCTGCTCAAAAACTGGAGAAGTTGCTTTTGTTATAACTAAAATTGTTATTGACTCAAGAAGCGGAAAAGAAATTTCAGCTGGAAGATTGTATTCTGGAATTATCGTAAATGGTTCTGAAATCTATTCTAATTTGAAAAAAAAGAAGTATAGAATTCAGCAAGTTCTAGTATATAATGGAATTAAACCTGAACAAATGGAATCTGTACCAGCAGGAAATGTTCTAGCTATATCTGGATTGAATTGTGATGTTGGCGATACTATAACTATTAATGAACAAATTCCATTCGAAGAGATAAAACATATTTTTCAACCTGTTATTACCAAATCTATTGAAGTTTTGAGATCATCTGATTTACCAAAACTGATTGAAGTTTTAAGAAAAGTTGCAAAGGAAGATCCGAGTATTAAAGTTGAAATTAATGAAGAAACTGGAGAAAATCTGATGTCTGGAATGGGGGAATTACATTTAGAGATTATTGAAGGGAGAATTAAGAGCGAGAAAGGTTTAGAAGTTAAAATGGGATCGCCGATTGTAGTTTATAGAGAGAGTCTAGCCAAAAAAAGTCCAGAAGTTGAAGTCAGAACTCCAAATGGGCATAACATATTTTTCTTAAGTATGGAACCGTTGGAAGATGAAGTATATAATGCGATTGAAAGATCTGATCTTCCTGAAATGAGATTAAGGAAGAAAGCTGAAGAAATCTGGAAAAAACTTTCTTCCTATGGTATATCTAACGAAGAAGCTAGGCAATATCAAGAAATTTATAAAGGAAATGTTTTTCAAGATAGAACGAGAGGTATTGTACTGCTTCCTGAAGTTATTGAATCTATTATTGATGGATGGCGGCTTGTTGTTGATGGAGGGCCTTTATCAAAAGAACCTTTAATGAAGACTAAATTTGTTTTGCATGATGCTAAATTACACGTCGATCATATGCACCGTGGGCCTGCTCAGATATATCCTGCAATTAGATTAGGAATGTATGACGCAATGCGCAAAGGCGGTGCAATAATTCTTGAACCAATTCAGACGCATTTAATAGAAGTGCCTGTTGAATTCATGGGGGCTGTTACTACACTAATTGGCTCTAAAAGGGGTGTTCTTATAGATGTACGACAGGAAGGAAATGACACTTTTATAAAAGCAAAAATTCCTGTTGCAGAGATGATTGGCTGGAGCAATGACCTGCGTTCAGCAACAGAAGGAAGAGGAATGAGCAGTTTAATGGATCAAGAATTCCAAAAGATGCCTCTGGAATTGCAGAGCGATGTTATAAGAAAGATAAGGCAAAGGAAAGGACTTTCTGAGAATCAGTAAAAATATTTATTGAAGAAAAGAAGTTTAAAAAATCTAATTTATCCAATAACAATTTTATTCTTTATATTAGTGCCATCATCAAATAAAGGAGCAATTCCATTATTTTCCAAGGTTATTTTTATATTATTATAATTAGATCTGGATGTTAGAGATAAGCCGTGTTTACCATTTAGATTTGATTTACCTC
The DNA here is from genome assembly GCA_038045285.1 of Nanobdellota archaeon. Taxonomy (GTDB): domain Archaea; phylum Nanobdellota; class Nanobdellia; order Pacearchaeales; family GW2011-AR1; genus VGKP01. The sequence goes on from JBBSYK010000101.1 coordinate 13,038, forward strand.
GTATATAATTATCTGAAGAATTAGACAATTTTATACCGCCGCCATTATAGTCTACTATTATATTTCTTAAATTATTATTAGACGTGCTTATTAAAACTATTCCTTCAAGAGAATTATTAGATATATGATTATTTTTATAAGAATTATCTTCCCCCAGATTATCTCTTATTCCGAATAAGCTATTATTAAAGATTCTATTAGCATTTATGTTATTATAATTACTAGAAGTAAAATGAATTCCATCTCCAATGCTAAACTCAACAAGATTCTTGTTAATTAAATTGTTATGGGCTTTAACAAATAAAAAGTTGCTCTTAAAGCTGTTTTTGGCTGTATTATCTGACAGTTTATTTCCATTGCTCAAAAAAACATATATTCCAACGTTATTTCTATCTAAATAATTCTTTAATATCTGATTATTGTGTGATTCTAATAAGTAAATTCCAAATGTTGAATTACTAACATCGTTACTTTTGATAAGATTCTTGCTAGAGTTGCCTTCTAATTTTATTCCTACTTTATTAAAACTGATATCGTTATTTATTATACTAGATTCTTTTACTCTATTAAATAAAATTGCGATGTTATATTTTTCAATATTGGTGCTTGGTTTAGTTCTTATGACGCAGTTTCTTATAGTAATATTTTTTATACTATCGAGACTTGGAGACTCTACAGCTATACCTATGTTCCCTCCTGCAACTTCACTTATTGAATTTTTATTGCAATTAAGATGAACATCTGAACTTGTAATATTAATGCAATATGATTCATTAATCGAAAACCCATTTAAATCTTGTTTTAATGTATACATTCCTGGTCTGCTGATAACTCTACATGAGTCTATTTCATAGATAGGGGATTCTTCTGCCAAAGGTAACTCGTTCTTGCGATTACTTGGATTACTTGGATTAAGAGTAAGACATTGTGGCCATTGGGTGCCGGCACATTGAGAAATATCTGGACAGGAGACTGTCCCATTTGAATAAACTGTACAAGGAATACTGCATTCTACAGATGGCTTAATTTTCTCACAGAAAACAGGACATTGATTATAACTTAAATCTTCGCATCTTTCAAAGAAGGTATAATTAAGGCTATACTCGCCGCCGATATTAATCATAAAGCTGACATTTCCTGCATCTAAGGAAGAAAGATTAAAACAAGACAGAGTTGTTGTACTATTGCATATTGCTCCGTTTGCAAGAATTTCTGCATTAATTATAGTTTTTGGAAGATTGTAAAGAGTTATATTTGCTTTCTTATTAAGTCCTACTTGGTCTGAATTAATGTATGCAAGATTATAATTAATTCTAATATCAGAAGCGTTATTGCCAAATAAATTGCTTCCAGAACCATAAATTGCTTCTGCAAATCTTATCTCCCCAGTAGAAGAATTTCTGAAATAAACTGTTCCACCTCCTGCGACACCACCAATAAAATAACTTCTAATCGGCTGGTTATTCAACAAAGTATCATTAATATTCAATGAAGAAATATTTAAATCTAGACCTGAAACATTTAAAAGAGTGTTTGAAATCAGATTGTTACTGCCGGTATAAAATGTAATGTTTTTAAATACAGTATACGTGCTAAATGTGAGAGCATCGCTTTTTGTTCCAGAAGTTGAGATTTTGTTAAAAGATAATGTGTTGTTTTGGCTTGCTATAAAATTAACGCCAAAACTATTGTTCGTTCCGTTAGTCGAAATATCATTATAAGATATTATGTTATACCTAGAATTAGTTAAATAAATACCTCCATTACTATCTTTTAAACCATTAGTCGAAATTTTGTTGTTTATTATAGAGTTATTATCTGATACTCTGACAAAAATACCGTGATTACTATCTGCGCCGTTTGTAGAGATGGTGTTGAAAGATATTACATTATTGTTAGAATAAATTGAAAGAGATATTCCATAATTGCCACTTTTCAGGCCAAAAGTAAAGATGTTATTGAAAGCAATTGTGTTAAAGTTAACTGAAGTCGTAAGAAATATGCCTACATTATTTGATGTGCCGTTTGTAGAAATAATGTTTCCAGTTATAGAGTTATTATTGGAATAAGATGCAAGATAAATTCCATAGAGTGAATTGTCTCTGCCAGAAGTTGAAATATTATTATCTTTGATTAGTGAATTATTAGATCTGATTAATATAATTCCGCTATTACTGAAACCTCCATTCATTATTCTAATTATATTATTTATTATCTTTGCTTCGTTTGTACTTGAAAAATATATTCCAGTAGTATTAGTTCCAACTGCATTTTCATTTCTTTCTATCACAGAATTCATAACCACAGCATTTACAACATTAGAAGCATAAACTCCGGAGGCAGCATAAGTAGAGATTAAATATTTACTCCCATCGAAAGTTATATTGGAAGCAATTATCCTAATGCAAGGATTAGGATCCGTGGAAACAATATTGTTCACCTGCGTATAAACGCTATTTGGGTTATTCAAAACTCTGCAAGAACTAACATTGAGTTTAGGAGAAGCATAGACCGGAATTAAGGGGTAACTTGGAAAAGAATCTCCAAAAGAATTATTAAAAGCTTTGACTCGATAATAATAAGAGGTAGGAGCAGTTTCTAAGATAGAATAGGATTTTTCATCTATTCCAATTCTGACGAATTCACTCCAAGGTCCATTTTCAGATGTAGCTTGTTCGATAATAAACCCTTCTTCGTTATAGGAAGTGTCGTTCCACGACAAAGATATAAGATTATTAGATAAATTAATTACAGAGATGTTGAAATCGCGTGGAGCACTAATTATTCCTGAGAGATTTTTTCCCCAAACAATAACTGTCTTAGGATCTCCTACTACAACATCCATCCAATTTCTATTATCTGATGCCATATAAAATGAATCTCCCAGATTATATCCTTTTGTATAACGATCGAACAAAATAGCAGTATTTGCAACTGCTCCAAGACCAGGTTCATACACAAAACCCTCCACACCACTTATCCCATTATAAATAAGGTCTGCGATAAGGCTTTGCCCATAAGAAGTTGTATTAGAAAAGCTCCTAGCTGAAGTAGAAACAGCTGTTGTGCCTATCGCGCCATTTTTCCAGCTAAATGTTGGAGCGATTTCTCTTATATCTAAATTATCAAGATAAAATTCTCCTGCTCCAAGCTGAACAATAAGAAAAACTTTGATTTTAGAAGCATTTTGTTTAGGATAATATCTAAGAAGAGAAGAGATCTGCAAACTGACAACACTTAAAGCAGTTTTTGTTGAAAGAAGCGAATAATTATAAGAAGATAAAATATTATTATCTGCGTCTAAACTGCTAAATCCAATTGAAACATTTCCAGTAAAATTCCTATAAGCGTAATTTAGCAGATAATAAAACCTTCTTTTCGCAACTGTAGAAGATTCATAAAACTGTTCAATTTCAAAAATTCCAGATTGATTAATAAATCCTGCAGTCGAGCTGTTAGCATACTCTGGAGATGAAGTAAAATTAGCTTTTTTAATTTCTCCTGAGACAATATTCCATCCAGAAGGAGCTTCTGGAGACGTCCATGAAATAAAATTCCAATTGTTAAGAATTGGTTGAGAATATGAACGATCGTTGCTTCCCCAGCCGCCATAGCCAATAACATTTTCTGCCTCTCGCAAAAAGCCAAGTGGATGAGATGCATTAAGGTAGATTAAATTATAACCTCTATTCTCAAGCAATGTTTTGGTTTGTAAGAAATAATTACTGTATATACCCTCATAATTCGTTTCATCTATTACAAAGACACCATCTAAAAATACGTCTTGTTCAGCAACATAAATGCCTGAATTATCAATAATAGCTTTTACGTCTTCAACAGTGTATCCTGTTAGCCTTGTTACAATATAAAATTCTTCTTTTACACTGGAAAACACATGTTCTTCTCCAACATAATGGTTGTATTGGTTAGTATAAGCATTAGTTTTAGTAATATTCCAACTAAGCAGACTGTCTACGGATCTCTTATAAAAAGGAGGATTAGAACAATCGACTCCGAGAGGCACGCCCTTCGTTGTTGTAATATAATTTATTCCTTCGTTATAATTAAGATATTGCTTAATTTGCTGCTCTATAGAATTGTAAATTGTACAGTTAATTATCTCGTTGTTAGGAATATTGCTTAAATTGAGAACATGATGCAAGGTAGGCCTCTTAGAAATAAAATAAGAGCAAATTTCCAGACTCTCTGAACTGGCAGGATTGCAAACTAATAAAACATCATCATGAGAATAATAGCTGATAGAATTATCAAAAGCAGAAGAAAAATTTATAAAAAAAATTAAGAAAATTCCAAAAAAGAAGCATAATCTATATTTAGACATAAAAAGAATTATTACAAACATCTTAAAAACATTATTATCATTCAAAATATATGTAGTATCCTGCTATTTATAAGGCAACTCTTTAAACTCTGAACCCCTTCTCTTTAATTCATCTTCTATTTGTAATATTCTCTTATCGAGCGTTCCTCTTACTAATAACAACTTTTCAGGATAATGATGCTCAACAAAGCTTCTAACTATTTGATGTTTCTTGAAAGCTTTTTCTCTTCCTGCATGTCTGCAACTATCTGTTTTATAGGGAAGTTCGGCAGGGTCCTCGGCTATTACAATTAATTGATATCTGTCGTTTATTTCTAAACACATTCTAAACAACTCTCTTACTGCAAGATTATCTCTAGGTTCAGAAGCATACATCTTTGCAGAAGCGTAAAAATGAAATAGCGGAGCGTCTGTTATAAACCCGTTCCTAGCAGTGGATCTTAATTCTTCTCTCTCTTGTTGTCTCCACATGTAGAATCTATCAAAAGAGGACCTGTAATCTCCAAACTCCGATATCAATTTTCTATGCTCTTCTGAAATAAAATCATAATCTAGACCATGAATTTTTAGATGGGCAAATAAGGCTGCAGAAGTAACTGATTTGCCTGTACATTGGCCTCCGGCTATTGCTATACTTAATTTGTTCTCTGCCATATTATCATATAACAAACTATAAACTTAAAAACTCTTGCTTTATAAGATAAAAATGGTAAAATTTATTGAAGATAAGAGAATAAAGCAGGAGAATGTTAGAGCTTATGACTCTTATCCTGCACTTTTTGAGATAAAATTTGGAGAATATTTTGAAAGATATGGAAGAAAATTCGTTGATAATTTTTCTGATCTTCTTCCTGGAGGGGCAAGGGTGTTGAGTCTTGGAGCTGGACCAGGACATGCTGAAAAATATATGCGGGAAAAGGGATACGAGGTAACTTGCATCGATAACTCAGTAGAAATGGCTGAACTATGCAAACAGAAAGGATTATCTGTGAGAGTTATGGATATGGAAAAAATTGATAAAAAGTTTGAGGCAGATAGCTTTGGTGGTGTTTGGGCACATACGTCTCTTCTTCATCTTAGAAAGAAAAGTGCTCCTGAAATGATTAAGAAAATTGCTTCTGTTTTAAAGAAGAAAGGACTATTTGCTTTAGTTCTTATGGGGGGAGAGAAAGAAGAATATGATCACCATCCAGATTATCCTAGAACAAAAAGATGGTTCAGTTATTTCAGCGATGAAGAAATAGCGGAATTTTGCAGGCCGTTTTTTAATCCGATATATGCGGAAAGGGAAGAAGCAGAAGGAAAGAGAAGAAACTATGTTTTTTTGAAGTATATTTTGAGAAAGAGATAATTTTTTACCGGCTTGCGAAAGATTTAAATACCATTAAAATTTGAAAATAATACGAAAGCATTATTGTTGATAAAATGGCAAAACAAAAACCTATACTGAATGTTGTCTTTGTTGGACATGTAGATCATGGAAAATCAACCACGATCGGAAGATTGTTGTTTGATTCTGGGAAAGTATCTCCAGAGGAATTGGAGAAGCTTAAAGCTGAAGCTCAAAAACATGGAAAAGCAGGTTTTGAATTTGCTTTCGTTATGGATCGTTTTAAGGAAGAGAGAGAAAGAGGAGTTACTATAGATCTTGCTTATGAGAAACTTGTGACAAATAAATATGAGGTCACTATTATTGATGCTCCAGGACATAAGGATTTCGTTAAGAATATGATTACTGGAACTTCACAGGCTGATGCAGCATTTTTGACTGTATCTGCTAAAGATGGTGTTCAACCTCAGACAAAGGAGCATGTTTGGCTTTTGCGTACTATGGGGGTAGGACAAGTAGCAGTAATTCTAAATAAAATGGATGCTGTAGAATATAAAGAAGATACATTCAATAAAGTAAAGACAGACGTTTCTGGAATATTAAAAATAGCTGGATATAAACCTGATACAATGACATTTATTGCTGCTTCTGGATTTAAAGGAGACAATGTTGCTAAGAAATCAACTAATATGGCATGGTACAAGGGACCAACTATTCTTGAACAGCTTGATTTGTTCAAGGAACCTGAGAAACCTATTACTCTTCCCTTGAGAATGCCATTGCAAGATGTTTATGAGATTACTGGTATTGGTACAGTGCCTGTTGGAAAAATAGAAACTGGAGTTATGAAAATTGGCCAGAAAGTTATTATATTGCCGGGAAGATCAGGCAAGGGAATTAATGGAGAAATAAGAAGCATTGAGATGCATCATGAACAATTGCAGCAAGCTGAAGCTGGAGATAATGTAGGGATAAACATTAGAGGTGTTGGAAAGAAAGATATTGCAAGAGGAGATGTTGTATGCGATGTTGCAAAACCAGCAACTATTGCTGAGGAATTTGTTGCTCAAGTAGCAGTTATTTCTCATCCTACTGTTATTGCTAATGGCTATACTCCGGTATTTCATGTTCATACTGCGCAAGTTCCATGCCAGTTTATAGAATTAATTGAGAAGACAAGTCCTGATGGAGTGACTGCAAAGAATCCTGATTTTCTAAAGAATGGAGATGTAGCTAAAGTAAGAATTAAGCCAATTGGGAATCTTATATTAGAAACACAAGCATCGAATCCTCATATGGCTCGTTTCGCTATTAGAGATGCTGGAGCAACAGTTGCTGCAGGTGTCTGCATAGAAGTTAAAGCGAAGAAGATTTAATTCGAAAGTTCTCTTATTTATTCAGGATAAACGAAGTTTCAGCAACTATTTGACAAACTCAACATATTCAATATCCTTAAACTCCTTATCGCCTGTTAAGAACCTAATTCCTAAGTCTTTTGCCATAATATATCCAATGCAATCTGAAATTGATACATTTCTATCTTTCCAACTTAGTCTAAACTCCATTGCTTTCTTGATAGTTTCAGGTTCTGCGTGAGATATGTGCTGTGCATATTTATCAAGCGTCTCTTTGAGCTTTGGGTGGTTCTCTTTTATAAGATTATAACACAATTCAGCAAAGATAAAGTCGTTTATGATGATATCATCATCCAAATATTTCTCATATAAGCTGTTTTTATTTATAATTTCCATAATCGCATACGTATCAAACAAAAATGTCTCTTTTTCTCTCTTTATTTCATTCATTGTACAGCTCTTTGTCCATTTCCTTCATTAATTGGGAAACTGGTTTTGAGAACTTGTGAGATCCAAATGTTTCTCTTAATACGCTGCTTTTCTTTAGTATAATTGCTTTTATTTTTTCCCCTTCTCTTATTTTCTTTCTTCTTACTATCTCCAAAGGTATAACTATACCAAAAGAATTGCCCCATCTTTGCAGTTTATTTTCGACATCAGCCATGTCTATACAGTATATACATAACTATTTATATCTTTCTATTGCGGCGACTTTGCGTACATATTATCTAATCTTATCAAAATAAGATAATCTTGCTCTGTT
>JBBSYK010000102.1:0-11303 GCA_038045285.1 Nanobdellota archaeon
CGAAGTGAGGATTTTTTGCGAAGCAAAAAACCTTTAGGGGACGGAGGATGTCACACAATAATAAATCTCTTACTATATCAACAATATCTTTTCCAAAATAAACAAAAACAGCCATTAAAGTCCCAAAATGCAGTGCAACATCAAATAATAAACTAGCATTATAATTAAGTATTTTCTGCGCTAATACCAGATGCCCTGAACTCGAAACAGGCAACCATTCTGTAATGCCTTGTACAACTGCCATTATTAACGCACTAATTATATCTTCCATCTAAACCACCACTATAAAGCTAAAAAGCATAGTTAATAAATTATTGTAACAAACTTAAGATCCAACTTCGATAAACCCTATATAGACATATAAAAACTCTTTATGCCCGTTTCCTCGTATATAACACTAACACTTCAAAAACAAATAAAAAATTCTAGAAAAAATTATTTAAAGAAAATAAAAGATAGATTAGAAAAAATTTATCTTTTTTTCTTTCTTCCGCCTCTGGACATCTTTGCTTCACAGACATTTCCCTTAGCGTCTACATAGTAAAGATAACCTGGCTTCCTTTTAACCACATTTTTTGCTATTACTGATCCCATTTAACACCTCCTTATAACTAGTATTTGATATAATTACATATTAGTCATATTTAAATCTTTCCTTTCCGACGAGAAAATCTATTAATTTATTTTTTTCCTTTCCACCCACCAATAAAGGAATCTCGATCAACCTGTAAAATTTTTTTTTAGGGATTATAGAAAATTTAAATGGTTGTATAATCCTATGTTCTAATACCTCATTTTTATTATTAAGCCAAAGCGCTAAAAATGGGTAAAAAACAAAAAGAGAATGAATTGGTTTTCTACATTCCCTAGAAAAATTAAATAAAAGTCCATCCCTAAAAAATTTTCTGAACATAAGCCCTCGAAATTTTCCAAAAAAAGATACATCTTTTACATTCAATGAAAACCTTTTTCCTTTGTAAAAAATTTTTATATTTTTAATATTGTCCATTAGAAATAAATAAAACCTCATATTTATCTTTATCTGTTAATTCTGAGAGAATTATTTTCTCAGTAGCATTCACTAAAACGCAACATAGGCCATTTGGCCTTATAAAACTAAAATTTTCATGATTATCTCTACAAAAATTATATCTAAAAGGCATAAATTTATTCTTTATCCTTCATCTTCCTCGTCGACACTCCCAACAAAGCAAGACACGTGGATTGCGTATTGCTTTCATCAACTCTACTACCATCCTCTCGTTACCTACCCTTTCTAAGTCATAGCTCAAATCAAAGAGCTCTCCACATTTCTTGCACTGTGCTGGCACTAATCCCACTGTTCGGTTCATACACTTTAAAGACATTTAATGCTTATATACTAATAACCATGTCAAAAGTATTTTTTTCAGAACAATTATTTTTATATACTCAGTCACTCCCGAAAGACAATCTAATATTCCCAAATTTGAGTTACTATCTTATTTAAAAAATCCCCTGTAAAATCAATGTCACTTTTCTTTTTTTGAAAAAAAATGTTATAAAAAGCAGAATCTCAATAAAATTCAGTCAAATTTACACTGTTAATTCATAACTGTGAAAAAATTTTTTATTAATACCACTTCTGCTTACCATATTATCTAACGAATCAAATCTTAATCCTCCAATTATACCATCCTTTTCAAAAATATAACTCTTCCCATCTAATTCTCCTAAATAAAGAGCTGAGTGTATAATATCTGAATAGCCTTCAGGATAGCCTTCACCATCAAGAACAAAACCACCTGTGCTTACTACGCTTCCAATATTAGGCTTTTGTAACTCTCTACATTTTCTTCTAAGAAATAATTTCATATGTTCTGGCTGTAAACTTCCGGGCCCATTAAACTTACTAGGAAAAACAGCAAAACTTCCTTCATTAGACAAAACAATAAATTCATTATTTTTTCCTCTTTCATATTTTAAATCTTTCAGAAAATCTCTTTCTGCTCCAAACAAAAATAAAACCGTTCCAAAGCAATTGGGATAAAATTCACGCTCACAGAATAAAGAATCTAAGTTAGTTAATTTCTTTGACTCTAATTCGGGATTTTTTAACAAATAATCGATTTTATCTCTAAACTTCAATCCTTCTATTAAATTAGTAACTTCCTCGCTGAAAATATCTCTCATAAAAAAAGCAATATTTAATCATATTATAAATCTTTTTACTCAACAAAAATCCCTGGCTTTCCTGGCTTTGCTTTTCCTGCTTTCTCTTGTGGATCATATTTTTCTTTTTCGTTAATAGCAAAAACTTCAACCTTCTTCCCAACTCTTTTACTCAAAAATTCCTCATCGTATCCTTCTCTCTCATTTGGAAGAACATATAAATAAACCTTCTTAGCCTCTTTTCCCTGCTTTTCTTGTACAATCTTAAGAACATTTAATATATCCTCAAAACTTTTCTCAACTGCTTTTTCACTTTCTTCTAAATTATCATCGATTTTGCTCTCATCAACTCTAGGCCAGTCAGCGAAAGAGACAAATCCTTTTCCCCCTATTCTTTCCCAAAGTTCTTCAGTTATGTGCGGGCAAAATGGTGCAATTACTTTTATTTGCTTTTCAATAAAGTCATTTAAGGCTTGCTGATTAATATCCTCTCTATTAATATAGTTTTTCAAAACTCTTTGATATTGAAAAAATAGCTTATCAAATGCAGTTCTAAACATCATCTTTTCCATTGCCTCGCTTCCTTCTCTTAAATATCTATTTGTATATGATAAAAACAATTTATCGCTTCTTGTCAATTCTTTTTGCTTGCTTTTTTTATAATTTGACTTAACAAATTCTAAAAAATTAGATAATTTTTGATTGACAGCATCAACATTATTAAAACCAAAATTAGAATCATCTAATCCTTCTCCCCCCATCATAAGAGCTGCCCTTATTGAGTCAGCACTGTTTTTTTTAAGAACATCTCTAATTGTAAAGAAATTCCCCTTGCTCTTACTCATTTTATCCCCTTCAACTAATAACCACCCATTAACACCAAAAGCTTTCGGCCAATACTTTTTTGGAAATATCGCAGAATGATTAAATAAACAAAAAGTCAGATGGTTTTGAACAAGATCTTTACCTGAACTCCTAATATCAAAAGGATACCAATATTCAAATTCTTTCTGCATTTCTTGCATTTTCGAGTCACCTTTCCCTTTTCCTAAGAGGATATAATCAAAAAATGAATCACCTATTTTCTCAACAGGATAATTTTTTATTAAATGAGAAATTGTATAATAAGCCATGTATATAGTAGAGTCTGACAAAGATTCTATAACCCATTTCTCATCCCAAGGCAATTTTGTTCCAGTACCATGATGGTGAGTGCAAGCCCAATCATTTAACCATCCTATTACATAATTAAATTGTGGTCTTATAAGTTCTGGGTACAATTTCATTTCTTGAAGTTCCTTTCTCACAATTTCCTTCCATTCTATGTTTCCATATTTCAAAAACCATTGGTCAGATACAATCTTTACAACACTGGGAGTTAGACATCTGCACACAACTTTCCCACTCAATTCATAAAATACCTCAAGAAGACCCTTTTTCATCATATCTTCTTTCATCTTTTCCTTTGCCTTTCTTACATTCATTCCCGAATACTCTCCACAGTTATCCAATAAAACGCCATTATGATATCCTTCTTTGTACACTTCTTTTGTTAAAAGGTCAAGATTTTTATCATTTTGGTCAATGATCTTAGAATCCTCAACTACTTTAACTCCGGCTTTATCCCCGTACTTTTTCGTTCTAATTATTGGAATAACCATAATTTTATCAATCTCTTTAATCTGATCATCTTTAAATCCAAATTTCTTTTTTTCATTTAGTTTTATATTTTGTATATTTTTTAATGCCAAATAATCATAAGGAGCATCGCTAGGTACAGAAGTAACTAATCCAGTTCCAATATATGGATCAACAAATTTTGCAGGTAAGATAATAATATTTCTCTTTATTAAAGGAGCCTCGCAATATTTTCCAACTAGTTCTTTTCCTTTTATATTTTCAATAAACCTTGCATTTTTCCCTTGAAGATTAAGTTTTTCAAAGCATTCTTTACTTATAATCCATACTTCATTTCCGACTTTTGCCCTTACATAATTCACTTCAGAATTAACCCAAAAGTTAGTCTGTCCAAAAACAGTTTCAGGTCTTAATGTTGCAGCAATTAAATAATCCTCTCCAAATTTGAATTTTAGCAAATAAAATTCTTGAGGCGTTTCTCCTTCTCCTTGTATTCTATCATGATCTCCTACAACCATCTGATCTTTAACACACCAAACCACCGGTCTTATTCCTTTATCAACCAGATTTTTCTCTCTTAACTTTCTAAATTGCCATCTAATGAATTTATCATAGTATGGATTCAATTCAGTAGTTATAAAACTTCTTCTCCAATCGATACTCTCTCCGAGTCTGAACAAATCTTCTTTGGCAGCAGGAACAAACGTATCTATCCAATGTTTAACTTCTTTAAATTTAGGAATTTCTTCATCTGAAAATCCCATGTTTTTTATTATTTCTATTTGTTTAACTTCTTTCTCTCTTATTCTCTGTGCTGCAGCCCATACGGGAGTTCCAGTACAATGCCATCCTTGAGGAAAAAGTACATTGAATCCTTTCATTCTTTTATATCTTGCAATTACATCAACTCTAGTAATAGAAAACGCGTGCCCTAAATGTAGATGTCCATTAATATAAGGATAGGGAAAATTAATAAAAAATTTTCTTCTTTTATCAGGTACTGACTCGAAAATCTTTGCATCTTCCCATTTTTTCTGCCATTTTTTCTCAATTTCTTTAAAATTAATAATTTTTAATCCTAAATCGGACTTTGCAGTTTTTTTGGCCATTATATAAAGAAGAAAAACGCAAATTTAAACCTTTCCAGAAAAATTATCTATGTTTCGGAATCTCAGGAAGCTCAGACAATAGAGGACTTTGAAAAACCACTAAAGTCCTCTATTGAGCCGCTTTGAAAACCCTCAGATAATATCAAATTGAAGGGTTATTCAAAGCTCTCAATGGAATAGATCCTTGTTGGAGTGAATCATAAAAGTACTAAAACTACTTCTTTGTATTTACTCATACGATACTCTTTAGTTATCGATAGATGCAAGCCTGATTAAATTCAACAGTTGATGCTTCCCTCCAAGAAAGAGCGTTATCGTTGCCCTTTGTGCCGGCGTTCTCCATCTTCTCTCATGCTCTAGCCGTTGCTTGTCAATAAAATTGTAATATACATCGCCGAGATTGAAAAGAGCGTTTGCTCCATCAAATGATTTATGCCCTCGCGCATTGCTTTCCAATCTTCTACTGTATTGATGGTCTCGCTCAATGCAATTGTTATTGTGTTTCAATCCATATTTCTTGAATGTAATCGATACACCATGTTTTATTTCAGCCACATGCAAGAAATACTTGTTAAATCCCTTCAAGTATGCAGCAAGTTTATCAGTTGTAAAACTGAATTTCTTGTCGTGTGTGCTTCTATAAAGTATAGTTTCATTACTAAAATCAATGTGATTTGCCCTCAAATATTCATGAAAGACTTCCAATCCTATTTTTCTCAATCTATTCTTATTCATTCAACAATATAAAAAATCTATTTTAAAGTCTTCGCAAGAAATCCGAACCTTTTAAGAGGCGGATGAATTGCGCAAATATTTATGTATTAAAAACCAACATATTCAAAAATCCATTTTGAGGGAGTCTATAAATCCTCTTTTTCTTAATTGATTAACAGCTGAAGGATTATATTTGAAAATAATATCTCCCTTTTCATTATCATCGATCCAAGGCATTATCAAAACAATATCCTTAGGTCTTAACCACAAAGCCCTCTTAAATCTTCCAGGAACCCTGCAATTTCTCTTTTTTCCATCTGTACTAAGTACTTCCATTCTATTTCCTCCAAACCTTTGGACAATTATCCCTATTAGCTCTCCTTTCCTAGGAATCCTGACTCTTACAGCTGTTTCTCCTTCTCCACTAACTTGCACTGCTCCATCAACTACAATTTCTTCAAAATCTCCATAAACCTCATTTTTTTTCTTCTCAACTTTTTGATTCATTACATTTATGGCAAGGATACCTCGGCTTTGGAAGCCGAGAGAGGAATTGCCATCCCCAAATTTAATTCTAATTGCTGATTAAATATAAAATCTTCAGAAAATATTTCTTTAACCATTCTCTCTTGTTGTTTCGTCTGTGATGCCATTTTGTTTTTATTTATTTGATACCTCACCTTTAGGGCTGGGTAGTTCTTGTTAAAAAATAGAAAACCTCTTTTTTAAACCTATTTGAAAAAATTAATTCTTGCTCTTCTTCATATCAAGATAAAGATTCTTAAAAAATAGAACAAAAAGAGGAATAGATATCAAATTCCCAACAAAACTAGCAATAACTTCTAATATTGAATTTAATATGAATAATCCGGAAGATATCTCTTTTCCCATAGTAATGTTAATAAGATAAATAATTGTGGTTGGCAAAGTAATTAAAGAAGCAGCGATATTTATGCCTACCATTATTAAAATCATCAAAATACTATAACCAAAAACTCTCCACCATCTCCCCTTTACTATTTCCATACTTCTTCTTAAAGAGTATAAAATGCCTTTCTTTTCTCCAAAAAAGACATATACTGCAAAAATCCAGTATATCACAAAAATAATTCCGGGAATTATTAATAATAAAAATAAACCTCCCAAGAAAATCATTAATACTAAACTGAATATAATAAATTTTCCAAGAGAATTAAGCCCCCCGTCCCTTAATTCCTTAAAGCTATATTTATTTTTTCCCAATGATACATTGATTAATCCTGCTTCAGTCAATAATAATAAAAACATAGCAACGAGAGACATCAATAAACTAAATATAAAAAAATACGCTTCTGACTTGCCCATATTAACTAAAGATGGATTAAAAAGTATTTTTTGCAAATTAGCATTATTTCCTATACTAAAGATATTAAATAAAATAACCAATAAACCCGGAATTAAAATAAAAATAGACATAAAAATAAATATTGATCTGAAATTAACCTTGTATTCCTTCCAGCTCTTGCCAAACACCTCTCCAAAACCCATTATTGTACTAACAAAAAGAGCTTTTTAAAGTTGTTCTTTTTATTTTAAAAGGACCCACGATTCTTTTCCATTATACATAAAACTCAAGCCTTAAATATACCCTTGTATTAAGGCAAATATGATAGAAGCACATTTTTCAGAAGAAAAGATAATTTCAAATTCAGCAGAAGCTTTTTCTCTTCATGAAAAATCTTTATTTGGTGAAAATCGTGAAGGTAAAATGGAATATTCCCCAGCAGAAGCTCTTTTTCTTATAAAAAAGGGTAAAATGGCCATCAGAGACGGCAAAAAATTTCTTACTTTTGAAAATTTTATTAAGAAAATAAAAAAGAAAGACAAGAAAATTGAAACGAAGCTCTCTGTGTTTGACGATTTAAGAAAAAGAGGATATATCATAAAGAGTGCTCTTAAATTCGGTGCAGAATTTAGAGTTTATGATAAGGGCGCGCGTCCCGGAATAGAACATGCCCGTTGGATCCTTTATACAGTTAGAGAAAACGACTCTTTAAATTGGCACGATTTTTCAGCAAAAAATCGAGTTGCCCACAGCACAAAAAAAAATCTTCTAATTGCAATAGTAGATGATGAAGGAGATGTTAGTTATTACGAAATCTCCTGGATGCGGCCTTGATTATCCTCGTTAGTTTAATATTTTTTACAATCATAATAATTACACAAATGTTTATAATACTATTCTCTCTTTTAGGATTATGCCTGCAGATATGGAAAAAATCCTCAAAACAAAAGATTTAATCATTTCGACAATTAAACTAAAAGGTCCAACCTTGCCTATTCATGTAGCTCGTTCAATCAACTTAAATACCATTTTTGCCTCTGCTTTCCTTTCTGAACTTTATGGCGAAAAAAAAATTCTAATGAGCCAGATGAAAGTTGGAAGTTCTTCCCTATATTATCTCCCAGGCCAAGAATCACAGCTGGAAAATTTCATTGAATATCTTAATCATAAAGAAAGAGAAGCATTTCTTCTGCTTAAAAAAGAAAAAATTTTGGATGATGAAAAAACACTTCCAGCTATCCGCGTGGCTTTGAGGGAAATTAAAGACTTTGCTATACCTTTAAAAGTTAAAATTGACGATAAAAAAATATTATTTTGGAAATACTATCTTGTATCAGACCCTGAAGCGTCTAATTTGATAGAGTTTTACCTTTTACCTAAAAATGAAAAGAGTATAAAAAAGGAAATCCTACAAGATTTAGCTAGGAAAGAACAAATATTAGAAAAAGAAATTAAACATGAACAAAAGTTTGAAGAAATAATAAAAAAAGACATTAATTCTATTCCTATTGCGGCTATAGATCAAATTAATGAAAAACAAGATGATAAATCTAAAAAAATTAAAAATAAAAAATCAACTCAAGATTTTAAATTTCCAAAAAAAATCAAAGAATATCTCTTTTCTAAGGATATTGAAATTCTTTCTATTTTTGAAGAAAAATCTAAAGATTTCTTAGCAAAAATACGTTTAGATACTGCTCTTGGAAAACAGGAATTCTATCTGGTTGCTAAAGACAAGAAAAAAATTACTGAAGATGATATTGCAATTGCACTTCATAAAGCACAACTGGAAAAAATGCCTGCTTTTTTTCTTGCAACAGGTGAAATTGATAAAAAAGCCATTGACCATGCAAAACTCTGGCGTAATCTAGTAAGAATCGAAAAATTAAAGTTTTGACTTAAAAGTATATGTCCAGAACCATCGGACTAAATTCCGGGGCGTGTTCGGGTTCTTGAGCACCATCAAGATTTGATTTGCTTGCCCTCGAACTGAGGCAGGGGGATTGCGCAAATACAAATCTTGAAGTTTCAACATCCAAAAAAATCAGGCAATGTGTGCAGGACACAGACATTTTACACCACCTCTGATTTATTTCAAAGTTTAATTCTCTTTATCAACGATATAATAATCAAAACCATTCAAATTAATATTAATTTGTCTATAATTCATACAAAGTAATAAAAACTCTGTATTAATCTGATATTATAATTTTCTCGTAAGTTTAACAAAGATGATTTATTCAATTGGTGTAATAAGTCACTAGCCTACACAAAAATCAGGCAATAGGAATCTTTAAAAAGCATTCTTCCTGCTTAAACTTAATCAAGATAAGCACACCCTCAATCGTACTGGTCTGTTTGGGGTCAGCTTTTTATTATGACCTTAATCCAATGAAATTACCGAAAGAAACGAAAAGATATTGTCCGCATTGTAAGAAACACACAACACAGCTAGTTCTGACTGCTAAACAAAAATCAAGATCATCCACGCATCCTCTATCAAGATGGGGTTCATCAAGGGTAAAAAAAAGAAGTTATAGAAGCGGATATGGCAATTTAGGAAGATTCAGCAAACCAGGAGTTAAAGATTGGAAGAGAAAAACAAAAATTACTAAAAAAATAAGCGTTCAATATAAATGCAAGACCTGCGGAAAGATCAAAGGCATCAGTAAAGGTATAAGATCTGGAAGAATTGAAATAGGAGAAAAAGTAACAAAGTAAAATGACAGTCATAAAAAAAACCCAAAAAATACAAAAAAAGGAATTTTTTGAAGTAAAAGTTCCTATGATCACAACAAAAGTCATGCTTTATGCCTCATCTCCAGATGAACTCGTGGGTAGAATAATAAAGATCGATTTAACTAGAAGTTTAAGGGGCAAAAGTTTAGAGTTAAGATTAAAAGTTAAAAAGGAAGGTAGTGATCTTATTGGAATTCCTACAGAAATAGAATTAATAGGATCATTTATTAGAAGAATGTTCAGAAATGGCATTGATTATGTAGAAGATTCGTTTAATGCTGAATGCAAGGACATGAGAGTTGTCATAAAACCTTTTATGATTACAAGAAATAAAGTATCTCGATCAATAAGAAACGAACTTAGAAATAAGGCGCGTGATTTCCTTGTAGGAAGATTGAAAACTCGCAGTGCGAATGAAATCTTTATAGATATTACGACAAATAAACTTCAAAAAGAACTTTCCTTTAAGTTAAAGAAAATTTATCCTTTAGCACTATGTGAAATAAGAATATTTAAAATTGTTGGCGAGAGAGAAATAAAAAACGAAGATCGAGAATCAGAAAACGAGAATCTTGTTTAAATTAATTTCTAGTTTTTGAGAAAAAATAGCCCTGCCCGGATTCGAACCGGGGTTTAAGCCGCCAAAGGGCTTCGTCCTTGACCACTAGACTACAGGGCTATTAGATATAGGGGCAAGGTGAGATTTATAAAGATTTATAATGTATAAATTTTTTAACTTCATATGAATGATTCAAAAAGAAAAAAGAACATAATCGTCCTTTTTGATTATGATGGGACAATTATTGATTCAGTCGATCTTGCCTATAAAATCTTTAAATCAATTTCAAAAGAGTATGGTTTAGCTTCTCCAAAAAGTGTAAAGCATTTTGTACAGCTTTATAAAATCAACTTTTATGAATCTTTGCTTATAAACGGCCTTTTACATTCCAAAATACCTTATTTTGCCAGAGAATTTAGATTGCCTTTTATTGAACATGAAAAAAAGATGCAAGTTTTTAAAGGAATGAAAGGAATTATTGAAAAACTTTCTAAAAAAGCAAAAATCATTATTATTACATCTAATTTTTCAGACGTTGTCAAAAGTTCAATTAAAGCTCACAGACTCAAGGGAATTAGTAAGGTTATAGGAGCTGATTCAGGTTTTAGCAAATTTAAAACCATAAAAATGATCAAGAAAAAATATCCTAATTATAAGATATTTTATATTGGAGATACATGCGGAGACATGTTGGAAGCAAAAAAAGCAGGAGTAAAAAGAATTGGAGTAACCTGGGGGTATCATACACGAAAAGAACTCGAAGAAGCAAAACCGAATTTTATTGTTAATAAGTCAAATGAGTTATTGGAGATTTTAAATTGAAACCTCGAGATTTATATTTGCGCAATCCCCCTACCTCAGTTCGAGGGCAAGCAAATCAAATCTTGATGGTGCTTAAGAACCTGAACACGCCCCGGAATTTAGTCCGAGGGTTCTTGACAATACTTCAAAGTTGCTCATAAATCTTTCCATAACTATGCAAGAGAGTCGTATTTTATTAATTATATAATATAGCACAGTATCTCCGCATGAGTGTTAAAACTATAAAATTACTCCATAAGGCTTATAT